>NZ_JAGPXJ010000100.1:0-23325 GCF_018070605.1 Streptomyces sp. B15 | reverse complement strand
GGAGCATGCCGAGGGCTTTCCTGCTCCCGGCGCCGGCCCAGGCGTCCTTGTCCCCGTCGAGGGCCTTTTGGAACAGCCCCGGTCCCGCCACCCGGTCGTAGAGGTACTCGAACCACATCAGGGTGGGCCACTTGTCCCCGCCGCCCAGGGCGATCGGTGTGACACCTTCGGCCTTGAGCTTTCTGACGGCGGCCAGCAGGTCCTCCCAGGTCTCCGGCTGCCGGACGCCGGCGTCCTTGAGTACCTTCTTGTTGCTGAAGAGCAGCACGGGCTGGGTGCCGCGCATGGGGATGCCGTACGCCTTGCCGTCCACCACGGCGCTGTTGAACACCGAGGGCAGGAACTTCTTCTTCAGACCGGGGTCCTTGGCGATGAAGTCGTCCAGCGGCAGCAGCAGCCCCGCCTCGACGAACGGTTTGATGCTGCCGCCGCCCCAGTTGAAGAAGATGTCGGGTGCCTGCTTGCTGTTGATGATCGTCTGAAGCTTGGCCTGGTAGTCGGCGCCCGGGATGGTGTCCAGCACCGCCTTGACGTCCGAGGTCTTGTTGAAGTCGGCGATGAGCTGCTTCTCCACCTTGTTCGTGGCGTCGCCGTACACCAGGACGTGGATCTTGCCGTCGTCCCCGCCCGCCGAGCCGGAGCCTCCCCCGCATGCGGACAGGGAGAGCGCCAGGGCCAGGGCTGCGGCACCGGCGGAGGACCTCGGGAACCGTGCGCGTTGCCTCATCGCATCGCCTCTCGAAAATATTTCGGTGCTATCACCGAAACTTCTTGCGTCGGGACGCTAGAGCGCGGCCCCCAGAGGGTCAACCCTCGCTCACCCAGTTACTAACTCGTTATGCTGCGGCCGAAGTTGAGCGTGGCCTATGCTCCTCACCATGCGCGATGACGAGGAGTTGGGCCGCATCACCCTGGCTCAGGTGGCCGAGAAGGCCGGTGTCTCCATTTCGACAGTTTCGAAGGTGCTCAACGGGCGCCAGGACGTCGCTGCCCCCACACGGGTCAAGGTGGAGCGTCTGCTGGAGACCCATGCCTATCGGCGCACCACACGTGCGGCCCGGGAGGCCCCCCTCATCGAGCTCGTCTTCCACGAACTCGACAGCATCTGGGCCATGGAGCTGATCCGCGGCGTGGAGAACGTCGCCAAGGCGCATCAGGCCAGCGTGGTTCTCACCGAGAGCGGCACCCGGCACGCTCCCGGCCCCGAGTGGATCGAGGGGGTGCTGCAACGCAGACCGCTCGGCGTGGTGCTCGTCTTCTCAGCCCTCCCGGCCGAGGTCAAGCAGCAGTTGCACTCCCGTGCCATCCCGTTCGTCATCATCGACCCGGCCGGGGATCCCGACCCCGACGTGCCCTCGGTCGGCTCCGCGAACTGGAGCGGAGGGGTCGCGGCGACACGGCACCTCATCGATTCCGGGCACCGCCGCATCGGCATCATCACCGGCCCCGACGACATGCTCTGCTCCCTGGCCCGCCTCGACGGATACCGCTCGGCGATGAGCATGGCGGGACTGGAAACCGACCCGGCCCTGGTCCAGTACGGGGACTTCCACGTCGAGGGCGGCTACGACCGGGCCATGAAGCTGCTCGCCCTTCCCGAGCGGCCGACCGCCGTCTTCGCGGGCAGCGACCTTCAGGCGCTGGGCACCCTGGAGGCCGCACGGGTCAGCGGCCTGCGCGTCCCGCACGATCTTTCCGTGGTCGGCTACGACGACGTCCCCGTCGCCCGATGGTCCAGCCCGGCACTCACGACCGTGCACCAGCCGCTGCGGCAGATGGCCGAGGAGGCGGTCCATATGCTGCTGCGCCTGCGCGCACAGGAACCGGTGACCACCAGACTCGAACTGGCCACCAGTCTGATCGTCAGAAAGAGCACGGCGCCGCCCCCGCCTGAGTGAGCTCAGCGTGCACAGCAACCTGCCTGGGCCCAGCATGGACAGCCAACGGGCCAGGTCCCGCCCTCAGGCGCGGCCTGGCTCCGGTGTGAGCGGTGGTCAGACACCGATACGGCCGGGGGCGAGCTCGCCCCCGGCCCCGCCTTCGCCGGGGGCTTCGGAACTCTCCGGCTCCGACCTGCCCCTCCCCCGGCCCTCCGGCCTTCCGCAACACGCTTCAGTAGGCGAGCTCCCCGATGCCGCCATCGACGCGCAGCACGGTGCCAACGGTGTAGGCGGACTCGTCCGAGGCGAGATACACAGCTGCCTTCGCCATCTCCGTGGCGGTCCCCAGCCGGTGAAGCGGCACGGTCCGCCGGAGTTCCTCGTAGACGGCGGCTTGCCGTTCCGCGCCGAGCGGCGAGAACGCGTTGGTGACGGTCGGCCCCGGGCTCAGTCCGTTGACGCGAACGCCCCGCTCCTTCAGCTCGTGGGTCAGCCCGCGGGCATAGGACAGCAGACCCGCCTTGGCCGCACCGTAGACCGTCGCGTTCTCGTGTCCGACGAATGCGGAGACCGAACCGACGAGGATGACCGAGGACTGCCGCGAAAAGAGCGGCAACAGGGCCTTGACCAGGAAGAACGGCGCTTTGAGATTGGTGGCGAGGAGTCTGTCGAACGCCTCCTCGGTCCATTCCTCGATCGGGAGATGGGTGATGTCGGCGGCGTTGCTCATCAGGATGTCAAGCTTCGGCCATTCCGCCTGAAGCCGCGCTGCGAGCGCCGCCTGGCCGGGTACATCGCCGGCGTCGCTGACGATGGGCAGCAGTGGTCCGTCCAATTGCCGGGCGGCCTCTTCCAGTCTTTCCTGCGAGCGGCCGGTGATCGCGACGGACGCTCCTTCGGCGAGGAACTCACGCGCGGTCTCCAGCCCTATGCCGCTCGTCCCTCCTGTGATCAGTGCGTACTTTCCCGCAAGACGACCCATGATTCCCTTTTCTTCACTCGGCGCCGTGGCGCGTGAATCGACGCGACGACGGGCTGTCCCCGTCGGCAGCGGCATGGTGAGGCGGCGGCCGGCCTCGGCTCAGATCGCGGTTCGGCCGCCGTCGGCGGCCACGACCGCCCCGGTCATATAGCTGGCTCGGTCACCGGCGAGAAAGGCGACCACGTGCGCCACTTCGGTCGGATCGGCGGTGCGCTTGAGCGCGGTGGTCAGGCCCATGCCGCCCATGTCCGGGCCCATCGCCGCGACCACCTTCGAGGTGTGCATCGGGCCGGGAGCGACAGCGTTGACCCGCACGTTCGACGGGGCGAACTCCGCCGCCCAGGTGCGGGTCAACGACTCGACCGCCGCCTTGGTGGCGCCGTACACGGCCATTCCCGGCATGCCGAGGCCGGCCGCGGTGGAGCTGACGTTGACGATGCTGCCGCCGCCGTTGGCGGCCATCTTCGGCGCGAGCAGCGCGGTGAGCAGGAACGGCGCGCGTACGTTGACCGCGAAGGCGGTGTCATGGCCGGCCAGGTCCTGCTCGGTGGTCGGGCCGAACGTCATGACGCTCGCGTTGTTGATCAATATGTCAACGGCTCCGGCATCCTCGGCCAGCTGCTGCACGGCTGACGGGTCGGTCAGGTCGGCCGCGACGAAACGCACCGCTCCGGTGGCCGCGCCACCGGCCGCGCGAAGGTCCTCGACGACCTGGGCTCCGCGCTCCGGATCGGTGCCGGTGAGGATCAGGTCGGCTCCCCCGGCGGCCAGTACTCCGGCCGTCGTGTGCCCGAGTCCGCCGATCGCGCCGGACCCGGTGACGAGTGCTGTCTTTCCTGCGAATTCCATTGCTGCGCCCTTCGCGGCCGGCAGTGGTCGGCCGACTTCTGTGCGACCGTTCCAAAAAACATGCCAGGGAAGCTACGACTTCTTGAACGCCCTGTCAAGAAGTTGTAGTGTCGGACACGTGGCACGAACCGGACGGCCCCGTGGATTCGACAAGGACCAGACGCTGACGCGGGCACTTGAGCTGTTCTGGTCCCGGGGGTACGGGGCGACATCGATCCAGGACCTGGTCGACGCACTGGCCGTCGAACGCGGCAGCCTCTACGGAACCTTCGGGGACAAACGCCGTTTCTACCTCGACGCCGTCAGGCTCTACTGGGAGGTGTACGAGCGACACCTGATCGCCTCGCTCGACACCACCCCGCTCCTGCCGGCGCTGCGCGAGATCCTGACCCACCCGGCACGCCTGGATGAGCTCATCTCCGACATGGGCGTACCGCAGGGCTGCCTGGTCGGCAACACCACCGCGGAGCTCGTCCCCCACGACAGCGAAGCCACACAAGTCGTCACCCGCTCATATCGCCGGTTCACGGATATCCTCACCGACGCCCTGCGCCGCGCACAGGCCGCCGGTGAAGTCACCGGCACCGCCCGCCCCGAGGCCCAAGCCCAGCTACTGCTCTACGTCGTCCAAGGACTTTCGCTCGTATCGAGGGCAGGTCTCGACAGGACCGCGGCCCTGGCCGCGATCGATACCGCGATCGACGCACTGCGGGCCTGACCGAAGGCTGCACGGGCCTGCGGAAACGAAACAGACAGCAACGGAGTCCCCCTCCCGGGCCCCCCGGGCCAGCTGCGGCTCCGACCGCGATCGGAGGACCCGCCACCGCGCGGCTAGCGCTTGTCGACGGCGAGTTCGCCGTTCAGGATCACCATGCTGAGGTCGCGCAGGCTGCCGATGTCCGCGGTGGGATCGGCGTTCAGCACGAGCAGGTCGGCGCGCTTGCCAGGGCCACCGTGCCGAGGTCGGGGCGGACACACTGCCGTGCCGCGCCGATGGTGCCGGCGGCCAGCACCTGGGTGGGTGTCATCCCGGCCGCCACCATGAGTTCGGCCTCTTCCAGGGTGTTGGCTCCGAACAGGCCCCGGCCGCTGAACGTGTCGCTGCCCAGCGCGACGTCCACGCCGGCCTCGGCGACCTTCTGGAGATTGTCACGGGCGTCCGGGTGGACGTCGTCGATCCAGAGCGTGGGTGTGTAGGTGATGCCGCGTTCGAGCATCAGGTCGATGAGCGAGTGGTCGGTGAGGGGCTCCACGGTGACACCGTGCTCCAGGCCGTCCGCCCCGGCCTCGAGCGCCTGGCGTGCCGCGGCTTGCTGGGTGGTGTGGACGGTGACCCGAAGGCCCCGCTCGTGCCCCGTCTCGATACCCGCCCGAAGGAGATCGAGCGGAAGCCGTTCCAACTCGACACCATCCGGAAAGACAGGGTTCTGCCACAGGTACTTCGGTCCGCCGGAGTGTGAGTTGGAGGGCCAGCGGGGCTCGGCTCGAGACGCGGAGGGCCTGCCGCGTGGAATGGGAGGACCCCTGCGGGTGTTCGGCACAGGTATGACGACTGATCAGCGCGCCATCACCAACCCGCCCACCCTCCACGACCCGACGCCCTTCGGCTACAGTCATGCGGTCTCAGCACCCGGTGAGCTCGTCTTCATCGGCGGCCAGTACGCCTCCGACTCCGCCGGCGCTCCAGTGCCCGGGGACTTCGCGACCCAGGTCGACCTGGCCTTCGACCGACTGCGGTCGGCGCTGGAAGGGGTCGGCCTCGGGTTCGAGCACGTGGTCCGTCTCGGTACCTTCATCGTCGACCACGACCTCGAAAAGCTGGAAATCCTCGGCAAGGCGCTGCACGCCCGCTTCGGCGACAGGCTGCCCGCCCAGACGTTGAGCGGCGTGGCGTCGCTCGCGCTGCCGGGAATGCTGTTCGAGGTGGACGCGGTGGCGGTACGTCCGTAGCTGGTCTGCGCCCATCGGGCTGATGCCCGTTCTTGCGTGTCGGTGACGAGGCCCGATGCAGGTCACGCCGGTGGTGGGAGGGAGATGGACGACCGCCTGGCCGGCGCTTTCGCAGGTGGCACGGGTCACGAACCTGCCCCGAGGGACGTCGGCGAGTGATGCCTCGGCGTCGACTCAGTACCCCTCCTCCGGGGGTGCCTCCGCCTCCGGTGTGTCGGGCCGGTGTCCGGGGATGGCCGAGCGGGCGGTCGCCTCCCGGTGCAGGCGCAGGAACTCCATGTGCCGCTCGTACTGGTCGAGGATGTCCCCGATGAGCTGTTCCCGGCTGTACCCCATGACGTTGTAGCCCTGGCTGCCCTGCGGCAGATGGACCTCGTACCGCACATAGGTGTCGTGCTCGGTGACCGTACGGGTGGCGAAGGCGGGGGCCGGCACCTCGACCGGCCGGAGCCAGTAGGTGAATTCCTCCTGCTCGCCGATCGGCACCCGCAGCCCCAGACTCGGCAGGGTGATCTCCTCGTCCCGCTCCTCCTCGACCGTGGCCCCGACACCCTGGAGTTGCAGTTCCCCGGCGACCTCCTCCAGAGCCGGGCGGGCCACCTCGTCCGCGAACCGCGAGGCGGTACGGCGGCCGGGGAAACTCATCGCCCGGGCGAGCCGCTGCCGCCAGTGCCGCTCGGCGACCGCGCCGTGGTGCGTGGTCCGCCCCGAGAGCGATGACGGCATCGTGGTGACCTGCGCGGCCTCCCGCATGTGTTCGAACCGTAGCGCCTTGTAGAGGCCCCCGATGATCAGGAACATCACGAAGGAGAACGGCAGGCCCATCACGATCGTCGCGTTGGTCAGCGCGTCCACACCGCCGACCAGCAGCATGGCGAGGGTGAGCAGGCCGGTCGCCGCGGCCCAGAAGATCCGCAGCCACGCCTTGGTGTCGGTGATCGGGGTGGGCAGATGCGAGCTGAGATTGCCCATCACCAGCGCCCCGGAGTCCGCGGAGGTGACATAGAGCAGCAACCCGACGAAGGTGGCCAGCCCGGCGCTGAAGGTCGCCCCGGGGTACTGCGCGAGCAGCCCGTAGAAGCCCTGCTCGGGAGCGTCCATGGCGGTCCGGCCGAACTGGGTGTTGCCGTCGCGGATGATGCCCAGCGCGCTGTTGCCGAAGACGGAGAGGAAGATCAGGGTGAACAGCAGCGGGATCACCAGCGTGGCCGCCACGAACTGCCGGATGGTCCGGCCGCGGGAGATCCGCGCAAGGAAGAGCCCGACGAACGGCGCCCAGGCGATCCACCAGGCCCAGAAGAAGAGCGTCCAGGAGTTGAGCCAGTCGGTCGGCTGGTCCCATGCGAAGGTGTTGAGCGTCATCGACGGGAAGCGGCTGACGTAGTCGCCGACGTTGAGGATCAGCGCGTTCAGCAGCCGGATAGGGCTGCCCACGAAGAGGATGTAGAGCATCAGCAGGATGGCGAGCAGCACGTTGAGCTGAGACAGCCGCCGGATGCCCTTGTCCACGCCCGCCGCGGCGGACACCGTGGCCATCGCCACGGCCACGATGATCAGGCCGATCTGCGCCGGCAGGCCCTCGTCCACCCCGAAGAGATAGTCCAGGCCGTAGTTGAGCTGCACCACGCCGATGCCCAGGGACACCGAGATGCCGAAGACCGTACCGATGATGGCGGCGAGGTCGACCGTGTCGCCGATCCGGCCGTGGATGCGCCGACCGATGATGGGGTAGAGCGCGGACCGAATGGCCAGCGGCAGCCGGTAGCGGAAGGCGAAGTAGCCGAGGACCATGCCCATCAGGGCGTACATGGCCCAGCCGGTGACGCCGTAGTGGAAGAGCGTCCACACCACGGCCTGCCGGGCCGCCTCGATGGTCTGGGCCTCTCCCTCCGGAGGAGCGAGATAGTGGGTGACCGGCCCGGCCACGGAGAAGAACATCAGGTCGATGCCGATCCCCGCGGCGAACAGCATGGCCGCCCAGGCGAACACCCCGTAGTCCGGCGTGGACTGCTGGGGCCCCAGCTTGATGCCGCCGTACCGGGACAAGCCCACAATCACCACGAAGACCAGATACAGCGTGGCGGCGAGGAAGTAGTACCAGCCGAACCAGGATGAGATCTTCTCGACCGTCACGCCGAGGGCGTTCTCGGCGCCGGACGGCGTGATGATCGCCCAGGCCGAGATGGCGAGGATCAGCAGGGACGCCCCGAAGAAGACGGTCGGCTTCAGCCGGATGCCGTCGTCGGGCTCGGTGACCGCCGTCGGCAGCTTCGTCCGGGGGGTGTCTTCGCCGCTTGGGCCGTTGTCTCCGTCTGTCGACAAAGTCTCACACCTCCGCTGCGCGGTACCGGTGGTAGGCGGCGGTGGACGGCGGCAGCCGAGCGTCGCCGAGGACCACCTCGGTGGACTCCTCGGCCGGCCTCATCAAGGCGCCCGCGCTCAACCGGTTCGCCGGGGCACGCCTCGCGGAGCCACCGCCGACGATGGTGAAGTGGTATGCCGCCCGGCCCATGCACGCTCCTCGGATCGCGTTGCAGCACAGTGTGACGGGGTCCAACACAAGAGTGGCCATTCCCGAGCATCACCATACGGGCACATTCAGCCCAATCCGGGGAAGGACCCGCCACTCCACGCTCTTCATCGGCGGAAGCGGCGGTCGCCGCGGCCTGCACCACCTCCGACGAGGGTGAGTGGCCCTCGTGGACGCCCCGGCAGCGACCGAGGTGCTGCACCGGGTGGTCCACCTCCTCCAGTGAAAGCGGGCAGAGAGCGTCCGGGTGGAGACGCCGGACGCCGCCCTGCTGAGACGGCAGCTCTCGGAACCCGCAGGCTCATTCCGGGACTGCGGCAGGTGATCCGGCACCACAACCGCAGGTCTCCTGCCGAGGGGCGGTCAGCGGTATCGCAGCAGTCGGAATCCGCAGGCGTCCAAAGCGTTCAGGTCTGTCACCGGTTCCGATGAGCTGTCGACGAGAGCCGTGCGGCCCTCCGCTGTGCGGAAGGCGTTCAGCAGGAGCCCCACGCTCTCCCGGCCCCGCGCATCGAGGCGGCGGACCCACACGAGTGCGCGGGCGCCGGGTGGCAGGGTGGCCAGTTCGTCCAGCACGGCTGCGAGATCGGTGTGCGTGGAGACCGAGCGCAGTTCGCCGAGCTGCTCCAGTGTGGGCGGTAGCCATGCAGCGGTGGTCGGGCTCGGGGGCACCGGCAGGCCGTCGTCGCCCGGTTCGGCGCCCCGGTCCCAGGCGTCGAACCATCGCCATGGGTTGGCGTTCGGCAGGCTGAAGGGAGGCGATCCGTCCTTGGGCACGACGAGCGCGGCGTCGAGCATGGCCCGCTTCCAGTCGCCACCGTCCAGGAATGCCGTCGTGTTGCAGGCGAACAGCCAGCCGCGCCGCTGTTCGTCGTCAGGGGACGGCTCGATGAGTTCGACCGGTTCCCCGTAGGTGTGCGCCAGCCATGTCTCAGCCTTGACCACGGCCGTGGTGAAGCTGTCGGCGGGACGCTGCCACGCAGGTGTGGGTGGGGCGGGAGGGCGGTCGGGCGAGGGGGGTCGGCGGGCGTACTTCAGGAACCGGACGCCCGCCGTCTCCAGCTGTGCGAGCCGGCCGGTCATACCGTCGAGGAAGACGACCTTCCCGTCGTCGTTGTGGACGTGCACAAGGTGCCCGGAGACCTCCATTCCGGACGCCTGTCGCCGGATCCACACCACGCCGCGGGTGCCCGGTCCCGACTCCTGCGTCGCGCGGATCACCTCGTCCCAATCGGCGCAGGTCAGCCGGTCGGCGCCAGGGAAGTACCGGCGAAGCAGCAGGTCCCACCAGCCCGGCGCCTCGTGCGCGGGCGACCAGGGCAGCGGCACTGCCGGAGTGCCGGCGAGGCCGCATTCCACAGCGACGACACAGCCCCGCGCGTTGAGCCGACGCCCCTGCTCCTCGACCGGACGCGGCTTACGCGTACGGGCGAACTCGGCCAGGTCGCCCCACAGGTCGTGCGAAGCGGGATGGAAGGGGCTGCCACCGTCCTTGGGCACGGCGACCGAGGCGGCCAGCATCGGCCTGCCGGGATAACCGGGCTGGGGCACTGCCCGGCAGGCGAAGAGCCGGCTCGCTTCGTCCTCGGCGACCGGTTCGTCCGCCCGCAGTTCGACCAGCCCCCCGTAGGTGGCGCGCAGCCAGTCGAGGGCGGCCTCTCGTGCGTTGTCCTGGTCCACGTGTCTGTCCTGGCCTGGGTCAGGCACCGGCTGGTGGCTGTGCGGGGTCGAGATTCCGGACGTACTCGGCCACCGGCAGGTGTGTCGGCGGCAGGTGGGGCGCGGCACCGTCCTTGGGCACGATGACGACGCGGACGAACGGCGCCCGCGTCTCGTCCCCCGTCTCCAGGTGTTCCTGGGAGTCGAATCGGATCGCCCAGGCCCTCTCGTACTCGCGTGACAGATCCGGTTGCAGGACCAGCGTGAACTGGTCCGCGTACGGAGAGGTACGGAGAAAGGCGCGAGCAGCCTCGAGAGCGTCGTCGTGGGAGATCATCATGGGCTTCCGGGTGATGGGGCGAACAGATCGGCGGGCCGGTGGCGGGAGCCAGGCGAAGGGGCCGGGTCAACTTCTGTAGGGCATGTATCCGATGCGTATCACGTCCTGTTCGAGTCTGGCGAGCGTGCCGGTCTGGCCGTCGAGGAAGGCCACACCGTGCGGTGTGTTGATGACGTTGAACAAGTGCCCGGTGCCGTCGTCGCGGCGGATGCTCACGGCACCGCGCGCGTCGGGCCCGCGCTGGTCCATGTCCCGGACGATGTCGTCGTAGCTGTTCATGTAGTACTTGAAGCCGTCCGGGTGCCCGCTGCCCAACGCGGAGTTGGGCATGTCGCCGCCGCCGTGCAGTGGAGCCGCGGACACCTCGTGGCCGTCCAGCCGCCGGTCGACCGTGACCACGTTGTTGGGGCAGTTGTGGGTGTAGCCGGGCTCCCAGCGGTTGTTCAGGTCCCGCATCCATGGGAACTGATCGTCCAGGAATTCCTGTGCCTTGGCGGGATCGACCGAGTCGTAGTGGATGGCCCGCTCCTGGACCCGTTCGGTGGACTGCGCCAGGTCGCCCCAGTCCCGGCCCGCCCCGGAAGCCTCCCGGGCTCCGGTGCGGGCGGCGGCCTCGGCGCCCTCCGCACCGGCAGGAGCCCCGTAGCGGGCTGCCTCCGCCCCCTCCTTGGCGGCCACCCGCACTCCGGTGCGGGCTGCGCCGAGTCCTTTGGTGCCGAGCAGTTCCGGGATGAGACGCCCCACCCCTTCGCTGGGGTCCTTCTTGAAGCTGTCCACCAGCGCCTGCGGGATGCGCTCCGGGTGGGCCGCCGTGGAGACCAGGCCGGCGAGGGTGGTGTTCACGTTCTGCGCGTAGGCGGCCGGGTGCGTCAGGTTGTAGACGTCCAGCGGGTTGAGTCCGCGGGCGAAGTTGACGAGGCCCGCACCGCCTTTGATGACCCCGCCCGCGACATGGGTCAGCTCGATGGCACCTGCCTGCATGCCGTCCACGTAGGTGGCGGTGGCCCTGCTCAGTGGAGGCGGCTCCTTCGGCGCGTGGGCGAGTGCCTCGCGCACCGACTTCGCCGCGATGCGTGCCGCCTCGTTGCGCTGGTCACGCGCCCGCCCCAGGATCTCCTCGGCGGCCTCCCGGTGGGTGTCACCCGGGTCCTTGTCGGGCGGCGGATCCTCGTTCCGCGCCTTCTTCGACGCCGCCTCCCCTTTCCTGTACTCCGTTACCGCGCGCTTGGCCTCCCGCTGCGCCCAGCCGACCGTGTCGGCGTACGACTCCAGGGCCGCCGCGGCCTTCTCACAGGCGTCGCTCGCGCGCACCCACTTCACCGGATGCATCGGGAAGGTGTCCCGGAACGCTTCGGCTGCCTCGCCCTTCCAGTGCGAGGAGTCGAGCTTGCGCATGCCCTTGCCGACGAGGTCGAAGGCCTTTTGGAAGTCCCGCAGGTGCTTCGCCGAGGACCGGATGTCGGAGGGTGAGCCGTGCACCAGCTCGTTCGCCTCCTCGGTCTGCCCGAGCTGTTGCTCACCGACCGTCGCGCCCAGTGAGGCAGCCGCGTCGTCGCCCCAGTCCTCCACCGCGTCGGCCGCGCCCTCCGCGCCGACCGCGTCCAGGGCGCGCCCGGTATGGTTCGTCCCCCAGTCGACGAACTCGCCGACGCCGCGCTTGCCCTTCTCCCACCCATCCTCGAGAGCACCGAGACCGTCGTTGGCGAGTGACTTCCCGCCGTCGACGATGTCGCCGAGAGTGTCGGTGAACCCCATCAGCCCGCACCTGCCGACGAAGGCTTGTCCGTCGTGGCTGCCTGCTGTTGAGTGGCTTGCTCAGCAGGCGGGGGGCCGATCGTCTCGCGCAGCTTCGCATCGATGTCGTCGCGCAGCCCGGCCGCGTCGATGACGTCGGTCACGGGCGAGGCGGTCGCTGTGCTGGCGTCCCAGGCCGCGGTCTTCCACGCCTGGAGGCTGGTCTCGCGGGCCTTCTGGAAGGACTCCGAGCTGTAGTCGGCGTCGCGGATCTGCGTGTAGGCGTTGTTGGACAGCACCTCGCCCCAGTCCTTGCCGGTGATCTCCTCCTCGGTCGCGTACGGGTTGCCCATCCCGGCGTTCACCGCGACCTTGAAGGCGCCCTGGATGTACTGGTCCTGCTGGTGCGACGTCCCCGCGGAGAGGCCGACCCCCTCGGCGAAGGAGTTCCCTTCCTGTACCAAGGTGCGTACGCCCCACTCCCAGCGGTCACAGAAGTCACCGAAGGCCGAGGTCAGTCCGCCATGCCCCAACTGGAGGCTGTTGAGCGCCACTTCGGAGAAGCCCCTGCCCACTCCGGCCTCCCCGACCATGCCGAGCTCTTCCAACTCCGCGAGGGCGTCGTTGATCCCCTTGGTGATGAGCTTCAGCGCGGGCTTCGGCGCCGCCAGCTCCGGTTCCTTGCCGCTCATGCGCTCACCCCTCGCGATCCGTTCACCTTCGAGCGCAGGCGCTGCTCCACCGTCGCCTGCTCCGGTACGACACCCGCCACCGGCGGCAGTATGGAGCCGTCCTCACTTCCGGCGTCCAGCGCGATGCCGCACGGGCCGGGTACGGCTGGGGCGACGGCATCCAGCAGCCGCGCACCGAGAACAGCTCGGTAGCCACGCTCTCCGTACAGGTGCTGCATCAGCAAAAAGCGGGACAGGGTTTCCTCGTTGGAGAACGCCATGATCCAGCGGATGCCGCCCAACCGGGTCGAGAACAGTCCTCCACTGTCGTCGAAGGGCACCAGCACCACGGACGCTCGGAACTCGGCGAGGAAGTCCTGGAAGCGTTGTCGGGACGTCGTGGACACCTCGGCAGCCATGTGCTCGGAAGCCACCAAGTCCGCCAGTCGCACCATCGTGCCTCTCCCGAACTTCTGATCCCTCTCGACGAACGCTCGCATCCTGACACCGCAGCACCCTGGAAGACAACATCGTGCCTGTTCAGGCAGCCATGGGAAGCAGTCCCGTAACAATGAATGCAGTCCTGTGACATCACCGCACTGCCCTGACGATCCGGCTCGACGGGATCATCTCCGGGTGCGATCGGAACGCAGCGCTCCAGACCCACGGCCCACGAGGTCGGCCCCGCATGGGCTCGACCGCTTCGGTCTGCTGAGCCCCGCACTCCTTGCCACCGGTCCGGGCGGGTAACGCGTTCGGGGCCCGGAGCACGAAGGGACGCGGCGTCTGCCCGTTCGCTGATTTCGATGGTGATGTGAGCGTGAGAAAGAGGGCTCGTGGTCAGATCTTCCAGATGCCGATGCGGTCATCCTTCCGTACGGAGTCCGGGGGCTCAGGTGAGGGCGAGGAGGCTGACGGCGACGGCGGCGGTGCCCAGGCCGACCAGCTGCCTGCGGTGGATGCGCTCGGCCAGGACGCTGCGGGCAAGCAGGACAGTGCCCGCCGGATACAGGGCGGTTATCACAGCGACGACGGCCAGGTCGCCGCTGCGGGCGGCGAGCAGGAACAGCAGGTTGGCCACCGAGTCCAGCACGCCGGCCGTTGCCGACAGCGCATACGCGGGCTTCTCGGTGCCGAGTCTGCGGTACATCAGCCCGGCCGCAGCCAGCGTGACTGCGGAGGAGACGGCGCGGCCGATGATCAGCGGTCCGACGCCGCTGTCGGAGGGCGCCTGGTGCAGAAAGACCAGTTGCAGGGCGATAGCCGCCCCGGCGCCGAAGGCCAGCAGCAGCGCGGTGCGCGACGGGCGGGCCGTCTTCCCTCCTTGTCCGGCACTGACCAGCACCACCGCCGCCAGCCCCAGGGGCAGGCCGATGAGCCCGGCCGGCCCCAGGTGCTCGCCCTGCACCAGCCCGACACCCACGGGCAGCATCGCCGAGACCAGCGCGGTGACCGGCGAGAGGACGTTCATCGGGCCGATGGCGAGCGTGCGGTAGAGCAGGGCGAACGCGGCGGCCGACGCGACGCCGGACGCCGCACCCCAGGCGAGGGTCGCGGGGGCGAAGGAGGCGCCGAGAACAGGCCACAGCAGCAGCTCGACGGTGAGCGAGGCGGGGGCGGCTATCAGCACGGTGCGCAGTACATGGGCTTTGCGGGCGCCGAGGCCGCCGAGGAAGTCGGCGCATCCGTAGGCCAGGGAGCTGCCCACAGCCAGCAGCAGAGCAATCACGGGTGGTACATCCCTTACTATCAATGGAACGACTGCACCGTACAACGCACCGACCGCAACCCGTCAACCGAACGACCGCGCGGTGCACTGCACTGGTCCACCTGCTTGGAGGGTGATTGCGATGGCCGAGACCGAGGCGGCATTGCGGACACTCGCGCACAATGTCCGCGCGGCCCGTACCCGCGCCGGCCTGTCATTGGACGAACTCGGCCGGCGCGCGAAGGTCAGCAAGGGCTCGCTGGTCGCCCTGGAGAAGGCCCAGGGCAACCCGAACTTCGCCACCCTGGTCCGCCTCGCCGACACCCTCGGCCTCTCCGTCTCCGCGCTGATGGAAGGCAGCCCCGAACAACGCGTCCGGGTGGTGAGCGCCGACGCCGTCGTACCCCTGTGGAAGGGCGAGCGCGGCGGCGAGGCCCGGCTCATGCTGACCACCGGCGGCCCGGTGGCCACCGAGGTCTGGCGCTGGACGCTGGAACCCGGCGAGGAGTACCCCAGCCACCCCCACCAAACCGGTGTGACCGAAACCGTCAGCGTCACCGCCGGACGGATGGTGCTCGTGGTCGACGACGCCGAATACCCGGTCGGGACCGGGCAGACAGCCACCTTCGACGGCGACACCTCCCACACCTACCGCGGCTCGGGGACCGAGACCTGTCATCTGATCATGACCGTCCACCTACCGCCCGGCCCCGCATAGAAGGCACGCGCCGCTCCCAGCCCGCCCGCGGCCGGATCACGCGGCCGGCGCATGCCGCCTGCAACCTGCCGAAGCAGCACACCTGGCCACACAGCCGGGGAGTCACGCCAGCTGGGCGACGGAGTTGCTGAACCTCTCGGTACGCAGAGCAGCCGAGCAGTTTCCCGTCAGGTGCCGTCACCGCTCCGGGGAAAGCCGGAGCCCACCAGGCCGGCATCCGCCGCACACCCGAATGACGTGCCGCCCAGCCGGCGCCACTCCACCCCCAACTCGCAGTCCTCGCCCAGGAGGACGGGGGCGGCAGGGGGTTGCGGGCGCATGATGTTGAATGTCACGAGCTGATGCGGCACGAAGGATTTTCGTACAAAGGGAGAGCACATGAAGAAGCTGAGACGCGCGCTGCTGGTGGTTCCTGCGGCAGCCGTTCTCCTCACCGCCGGGACGGCAACCGTCGCTGCTGCTGCGACCGGTACCCCCAGTGGCGCGCCCCCGTCGGGTGTCACGTGCGTTTCGACGTCCGGCGCGAAGGCGTGCTTCGCCGCGTATGGAGACCGTGTCTGGGTCAAGGACACGGCAGCGAACGGGCAGTCCGTCGCGGGAACGATCAAGTCGACGCTTCCGGAGCGCTGGGGCCGCGAGTGCTTCAACAGCCGGGGCAAGGCCGGCGGCTGGGTCATGTGCGACTTCGACGTGCCGGAGTACCAGGACGGCCGACTCTGGGCTGTCAACAACCCCTTCATCGGCAGTCAGTCGTACACGAAGATCTACACCAGCGGCATCATCTGAGTCCACACTCCTGGCTGACCGGCTGACCAGCTGACCGGCCGACCCGGACAGGGACGTCCATGTCAGTACAGGCGTACAGCCCCTCAGTACAGCCGGTTGCGCTCAGGGATTGGCCTTGGTCGGCCAAAATCTGTCTCATAGAGCACTGTTGAGAAGCGGTGCTCGGGCCCGGGACGGTGCGGGATTCCAGTCCGTCCCGGGCGGTGCCGGGGTTTACGCCTCGACGACTTCCTGCGCGGACAAGTGCGGATACAAGAGGGCCGGGTCCTCGCCGAGCCGGGACTTCCACTGGGCCGTCCGCCGGTCGGCCAGCACTTCGAGGGAGTCGGCCTCAAGACCGTCCAGCGCCGCCCTGGCGATCACATCGGGGTCCGACTTCTCGTCCTCGATGCCGGCCATCATCTCGGTGTCGACACTTGCCATGGCCAACGCCGTCACCTGCGTTCCCTGACCGGCGAGTTCGTACCGGATGCCGTTGGTCAGCGCCCAGGCAGCAGCCTTGGACGCCCCGTAGCTGTTGGAGTGCTCATACGCCATCCATGCCATGACGGACAGCACGTTCAATACGGCACCGCCGCCGTTGGCGCGCAAGGCCGGCGCGAGGGCACGCACCATGCGCAGGGGTCCGAAGTAGTTGGTCTCCATCTCCAGCCGGATGTCCTCCTCCGCGCCATCGGTGAGCCGGGCGAATGTCGACACCCCGGCGTTGTTGACGAGCAGTGTCGTATCGCTGGCCACGGCCGCTGCCCGGTTCACGGACGCGTCGTCGGTGACGTCCAGTACCAGCGGGACGACACCGGGCAGCTGGGGGACGGTCTCCGGTCGGCGAGCGGCCGCGTAGATCTTCTTGGCACCCCGGCGCCGCAACTCGGTGACGAAGCTGTGCCCGATACCACGGTTTGCCCCTGTGACCAGGGCAATCTCATTTCGAATGTCCATGCCCGCTACGCTAAAACCTCACGTCGACGTGAGAGTCAAGTGCAGGAAGGGGCGACGAGGCGATGAAGATCGGAGAGCTCGCGCAGCGGGCCGGTGTGAGCGTGCGCGCGTTGCGCTACTACGAGGAACAAGGCTTGCTGAGCCCGGAGCGCACGCCGTCGGGACAGCGCCGCTACACCGAGGAAACCGTCGAGGTGGTACGCCTGTTCCAGCAGTTCTACGCGGCCGGCCTCAGCAGCCGCGCCATTGCCGCACTGCTGCCCTGCGTGAACAACGGCCGCACCACCGCCGCACAGCGCCGCATGCTGCGCGGCGAACGCGACCGCCTCGCGGCCAAGGTCGAGGAAATGACCCACACTCTCCTCCGACTCGACCAGCTCATCACCTCCGCCGACCACCACGGCGCACCGGCTCACGCCCCTCGTTGAGGACCGCGGCCAGCACCCTCGCGAGGAAATGGTGTTGCGTCGGCTGAGGAGCAGCTTCTACCTTCACGCCAGCGCGACAGACGCGTGATCACGGGATGGGGAGGTTGATGAATATGGCCGCCGTAGGCCCTCATCAGCATGCCCTCATCCGGCCCGCGCGACAGCAGAGCGCGGCCCGGGTCGCTTCAACGACCAGGAGAGACACGTGTCTTCCTCTACTTCACCCACTCACGCCGACCTGACCACCAAGCGCCTCATCCTGCGGCCCTGGACGGCGAGCGAGATCACCGCGATCCTCACTGACACCAGGTCCGCGCACTGGGCGGACGACTTTCCCGCCGAAGGCGATCGCGTGGTCGCGGGCCTCTTCGACCAGAACCCCGCCTGGTTCGGTGCCTACGGTCACCGTCTGATCATCGAGCGCGAGAGCGGCCTGGTGGTGGGCTCGATCGGCCTGTTCTGGCCGCCCGACGAGGGCGTCCTCGAGATCGGCTACGGCATCGTGGCTTCCCGCCGTGGCAAGGGCTATGCCCCCGAGGCCACCCGGGCTCTGACTGAGTTCGCCCTCACGGCGCCGGATGTCCACACGGTGTCCGCCAACGTGGAGCTGTCGAACCCGTCCTCGGTCCGAGTGCTGGAGAAGGCAGGCTTCCACCGGTGGGCCGGCACCGAGGAGAACGCAGCCCGGTTCACGGTCACACGTACGCACCTCGGAGGGAGCAGATTCCCCGGGGTCCTGGAGGCGATACCCCTGGGGCCCCGGCCCGTGGGCTGAGCTGCCGGGCAACCAGTGTGAGTGGCAGCCCGGCGGCTCGGTCGAGGCGCTCGTACGTGTGACGTTGCCCCCAGGTGGGGGCACAGGGAGTCCGCGTCGGCGGAAGGGCCCGGTCACTGGCACAACTCCAACTGGCTGGTGGCATGCCGCCGTAGCGCTCCCGCCGAGCGGGCCGCTGAAGATCCAGCCGGTTCCCCGCCCGCCTGCTGCTTCACCGTGTGGGCGTGCCCGCCCTCCCCGTGGGGAACTCCTCGATGCCGAGCACCTGCAGCAGCTCCAGCCGCTCGCGGGTCTCGGCGTCCGCCGGGGTGAGCACCAGCAGCAGCTGCCCCTGGTCGGGGGTGACCAAGGTTTCGCATTCCATTCGCAGGCGGCCCACCCGTGGATGCAGGAAAGTCTTCCGGTCGGCGCGCCGGACCGCCACCTCGTGCTCGTCCCAGAGCCGGCGGAAGTCGGCGCTGGCGGTCTGCAACCGGTCGACGAGTCCGGCGACCTCCGGGTCGCCGGACCGGCGGCCGACGACCGCACGCAGATCGGCCACGAGCTGGCGGGCGTGGCGCTCCTGCTCCTCGGGCGGGGCGGCGGCGCGGGCCGCCGGGTCGGTGAACCAGCGGTATGCGGCGTAGCGGCGGTCGCCGGAGAAGCCGGTGTGGTCGCCCGTGAGCAGGAGGGCGGCCCGGTTCTGGGCGAGGACCTCCCCCAGGTCGGACAGCACCAGGGCCGGGGTGTCGCCGAGCAGGTCGAGCATGCGGATCAGACCGGCGCGGGCGAGGCGAGCCACCCCGTCGGACAGTGGAGGCCGGTGGCCGGCCAAGTGGAACAGATGGTCGCGCTCGTCGTCGGACAGGCGCAGTGCCCGGGCCAGCGCGCCGAGCAGCTGGACCGATGGCCGGCTGCTGCGGCCCTGTTCGAGGCGTACGACGTAGTCCACCGACACGCCGGCGAGCGTGGCCACCTCTTCCCGGCGCAGGCCGGTGGTGCGACGGCGAGGGCCGTCGGCGATGCCGACCTCGGCCGGGCGCATCGCCTCCCGGCGGCGGCGCAGGAAATCGGCGAGCTGGTCACGTTGCATGCCCCCATCGTCCCTGCCGGTGGCGGGCGGATCCAGGGAGCGGCTCTCCCAGGATGAACGCTCCGCTCCCGTGCGTCGCAGCGCAGGGGCACCGTGGGTGCCCGGATCGACGACGAAGGAGAACGCGATGCAGAGGCGAACCCTGGGCAGCACCGGCCCGACTGTTTCCGCACTGGGCCTGGGTGCGATGGGCATGTCGGGCGCTTACGGCGCGGCTGATCGCGCGGAGAGTATCGCCACCGTGCACGCCGCGCTGGAGGCCGGCGTCACGCTGATCGACACCGGCGACTTCTACGCCATGGGCCACAACGAACTCCTGCTCGCCGAGGCGCTGCGGGGTCGGGACCGCGACAGCTACCAGTTGAGCGTCAAGTTCGGCATGCTGCGGGGGCCGGGGCCCGATTTCGGAGGGCATGACGGCCGCCCCGAAGCGGTGAAGAACTTCCTGGCCTACTCGCTGACCCGGCTGGGCACCGACCACATCGACATCTACCGTCCCGCCCGGCTCGACCCGGCGGTGCCGATCGAGGAGACCGTGGGCGCGATCAAGGAAATGGTCGATGCCGGGTACGTGCGGCACATCGGCCTCTCGGAGGTCGATGCGGCGACAGTCCGCCGGGCCCACGCCGTGCACCCGATCGCCGACCTGCAGATCGAGTACTCGCTGATCTCCCGGGCGGTGGAAGCGGACGTCCTGCCCACACTGCGGGAGCTCGGCATCGGCCTGACCGCCTACGGTGTCCTCAGCCGCGGCCTCATCTCCGGGCACTGGACGGCCGAGCGCAGCGCCGACCCCGACGACAGCCGCAGCCGCAGTCCCCGATTCTCCGGTGGAAACGTCGAACACAACCTCACCCTCGTGGAGGCTTTGCGCCGGGTCGCCGAGGCGAAGGGCTGCACCGTCGCCCAGTTGGCCATCGCCTGGGTGGCTGCACAGGGCGCGGACATCGTGCCGCTGGTCGGCGCTCGCACCCGCGAACGGCTGGCCGAGGCGCTGCCCGCGATGGAGCTGGACCTCACCGCGGACGACCTCGCCGAGATCGACAAGGCGGTGCCGCCGGGCGCGGCGCGCGGCGACCGGTACCCGTCCGCGTTCATGTCCGGTCTCGGCGTGGGGAACTGAGCCCGGCTCTCCCGCGGCCGGCTCCGGTGACCGCAGCGGGGTGAGCACCCCGGGTCACCGGTGGCCCACGCAACTCCCTGCCGACGCCCGGCCGCTTGGCGGACAGGTGCGTGCAATCCCCTGGCTGCCTCAACGCCACCATCCGGAGGCCGGAGGCGGACCGCCGGCCCCGGGGCGTCGGCCACCCGGCCGCCGGGTGAGTGGTGATCGATAAGCGGTGAGCCGAACGGCGACGGGTGGGCGCGTGTCAGAGCCGCATAATTCTGCGGCTCCCATGCCGCAACAACGCCTGACGGCGGGTGCGTCATCTGGGCCGTTGCCGTTTGGAGCAGCGTCCGGACCGGAGGAGGAGGCCCGCGGTGTGGAGTCCGGCCCTGCGAGAAGAGATGAAGCGATGACATTGCATTCCGATGTGACCGAGTTGCTGGCGGGGGCCGGCATCCTCGACGTGGACGTCGAGGATGCCGTCGCGGACGAGCACGTTCGATCGTCCGCGTACCGACGCGTCGTCTCGGCGACCGCTTCCTCGGTGAGCCGCGACCGAGACCGCGCGATCGTGGCCACGATCCTGCGGGACCCCAACGAGATGGGGTCCAAGACGGCGGTGGTCGCCCTCGTGGACAGGATCGCGATGAAGGTGACCGGCCCTGCCGAGTTCCGGCAGTGGTCGGCCGAACTGTTGCCAGAAATCGACCAGCTCAAGACGGAGGGATACCGCGAGTTCATCCGCCGCCGCATCCACGACTGGCTGTTCTACCTGTCCATCGAGGACGGTCACGTGCCGGCACCGGCCGAGTTGGCGCACGTCACGGACTGGATGCAACGCGTCCTCGCCCAGGAGTCGACGTCGCCGGCGGTACTCGCCCTGCTCGCCGAGTCAGGCAACAAGAAGAAGACACGAAACATCGCGAAGAACCGAGCCGCAAGCCGCACGCTGAGAACGAGATGAGTGGGACTGGCAATTGGCAGGGCGCCCGCTGCGACTCGGCCTGGAGCGTTCAGGCCATATACCACCTCCACGGGCGCACGAAGAAGACCAAGAGCAAGTTGGAGTCACTGGAATCCTGCCGCCGCGGCAGGGTGAACACAGCTTGAGGCGGCACTAGCCGGAATAGCCGGGATTCAGAACCTGATCGTCCGTGTGCGTGCCGAACTCGGCGACGCGCACCTCCGCGATGTGCTCGTACCGGCTGATCCGGTCGGTCCACTCCGCGTCGACGCCGAACGCCACCTGCGCAAAGCCCACCCGCGCGATGGCCTCGGCCAGGCCCGGATCGCCAGGAGCCAGCAGCCGCACCGGCGCGTCAAGCGCCACGGTGTGCGGCGGCACGAAGTACTCGTCCGGCAGAACGGTGCGCGCATGGACGAGCCCGCCGACAGCGACAACGGAACCGGCCCCCAAGCGTGCGCACTGTAGGACCGTCGCCGCGGTCGCCACATAGACGCACCTGCCGACCTCGCAGCCCAGCAGCGTGGCATGCGGCCCCACGAAGACGTGGTCGTCGACAAGTACCGGCTGATCACCGGCGACCGCAGACCCGCGCAACACCGCGTTCTCGCAGATCACCGCCGCCTCCCCGACCTCGATCCGAGACCCCTCGGCATCGAGCACCGCACCGTACATCACCCGCGACCTCGGCCCCACGCGGACATCACCGACGAGCGTGGCGGTCGCGGCGACGTAGGCGGTGGGATGGATCTGCGGTACATGCCCGCGATGCCGGATGCGGATTCCCTGCGCTTCAGCGGTCATGAATGGATTCTCGGCCGACCGACCGCGAGCATACTGGCGGATTTCAGACGTCGCCTTCGCCGCAACCTGCGCCATCCGCAGCAGTCTTGTCGTGTCTGGTCGCGATGCCGCGACGGTTCTTCCGCGCGTAGAAGCAGCGCTCGACGGCGTTGCGACGGCAGTAGGTTTCGCCGTCGCATCCAGCTGGCCGCCCGCCGTGGCGGCCTCTGTTGCAGCGGTGCGGTGCTGTTGCTGGTCGGTCATTTCCGGAATGGTGTGGCCGAGCCCGCGGCGGGGGCCCGGATGCGTTCCAGCCGTGGCTTGGCGCAGATGCCCTGGTGGCGTTGGCCAAGGGTGAGGAGGGGGGCCAGCAGTCGTTGGCGACCGGCGCGGGCGAGGCGTCCTGGCTGCGGACGGCAGTGTCCGCCTCGTCGAAGAGAGGCTCGGGATCGTCCTCCCCGACGGAGCGGTACCACGCGTCGGTGGCCGCGTCGAAGCAGGCCGGCGCGGCGGCGACGAAAGCCTGAGCCCGGGGTCGGCATCGGTCCGCCACCGGCCCCGGGGGCACCCCGGGGCACGCGGGGGTCCCGGGACGGTGGCGGATCTTCCCGTTCGCCCCCGTCCGCGGCCCCGCCCCTTCCACGGGCCCCGGCCGCGTGCCGTCAACCGGCACGCACGGGGTGCTTGCGGAGGTGGACGGGGACCTCCAGGAAGTCGTTGCCGATGAAGGACGCCTGGGGCCGGAGGGCGGCGTGGTCGACGGCGAGGTCGAGGTCGGGGAACCGATCGAAGAGCGCGGGCAGTGCGATGGTCGCTTCGAGCCTGGCGAGGGGTGCGCCGATGCAGTAGTGGATTCCGTGTCCGAAGGCGAGGTGGGCCTTGTCCTCCCGGTCGAGGTGGAACGTCGAGGGAGCGTCGTGGAGCCCCGGGTCCCGCCCGTGGGCACCGAAGTTGATGACGATCGTCTCCCCCTTGCGGATGACGACGCCGTCGCCGAGGTCGATGTCGGCGGTGGCGTAGCGCAGCGGCAGGTGCATGATCGGGGCGTGCAGCCGCAGCGTCTCCTGGACCACCTCCTCCCACAGCTCGGGCTGCCGACGTACGGCCTCCAACTGTTCGGGGTGGGTGAGCAGTTCGCATACGGCGTGGTCGACGAGGGAGGCGGTGGTCTCCGATCCCGCTCCGATCATGTTGATCAGCGTGGAGATCAGTTCGTCCTCGCTGAGCCGGTCGCCGTCGTCCTGGTGAGTGGTCACCAGCACGCTGGTCATGTCCTCACCCGGTCGCCGGCGCTTGGACTCCACGAGGGTCTGCATCGCCTCGTACAGGCTGTCGCGCGTCGCCGCAGCCTGTTCCTCGGTGACATCGGTGTCGAGCGAGTCCTCGATCGCGCGCAGCATCCGCGGCCGCTGCTCGTCCGGTACCCCGAAGAGGTCGCATATCAGGCGC
>NZ_JAGPXJ010000010.1:0-116252 GCF_018070605.1 Streptomyces sp. B15 | reverse complement strand
CCGGACCCCTTTCCGCCGCGATGGCGGCGCGCCACGACGGCGAGGGTCCGGCGGAATCAATGGCGGCCCCAGCCAGTACGTTCGGGGCCTACTTGTTGGCGGCGGCCTCTTCCGCCTTCTTCTGCAGGTCGCCGAGGACCTTCTTCGGGTCCTCCTTGGCGGCCTTGCCACCGGTCTTCTTGATCTCGGCGGAGACAATGTCCCAGGACGGGTCGCCCAGCGGGTAGAACTTCGCGTTCTCCAGCTCGTCGAAGAAGGGCTTCAGGTCCTCGTGCTTGCCGTTGGACTGCATCGTCTTGAGCGCGTCCTGGGTGACCGGCGGGAAGTTGTACATCTCATCGAACTTCAGCATCTTCTTCGTGTACACGAAGTCGAGGAAGGTCTTGATCTGCTTCTGCTTGCCGCCGTCCTTGAAGGCCATCATCCAGTCGGCGACACCGAGCGTGGACTTCAGCGGGCCTTCCTTGCCGGGAATGGTGACGACGCCGTAGTCGACCTTGCCCTGCTTGGCCATCTGGACGAGGCTCGGGTGGCCGTTGAGCATGCCGACCTTGCCCGCGGCGAAGTCCGCGAAGGCTTCCTTGCGGTCGGTGGTGCCCGGGTTGGCGTACGTCAGCCCCGGCTTGACCAGGTTCTTCTGGAGCCACTCGAAGGTCTCGACGTTCTGCTTGCTGTCGATGGTGTACTTGCCGCTGTCGTCGGTGTAGCCACCGCCGTTGCCCAGCTCCCACATCATCATCTCGCCCTGGGCCTCTTCGGGGCCGAGAGGCAGCGCGTAGGGGGTGTCGGCGGCCTTGGACTTCTTTATCTTCTGGGCGGCGTCGGCCAGCTCGTCCCAGGTCTTCGGCGGGTTCTTGACGCCCGCCTTCTTGAAGACCTCCTTGTTGTAGAAGAGCACGCGGGAGGAGGAGACCCACGGGATGCCGTACTGGGTGCCGTCCACCTCGCCGGCCTTGGCGAAGGAGGGGATGAGGTTCTGCTTCGTCTTGGGCGAGAGAACGTCGTCGGCCTTGTAGAGCAGGTCGTCGGCGACCTTGTCCGCGTAACCGCCGGTCTGCAGCAGGTCCGGAACGTTTCCGCTCTGGATCATCGTCTTGACCTGCTTGTCGATGTCGTTCCAGTTGATGACCTGGACGTCGACCTTGATGTCCTTGTGCTTCTTCTCGAAGTCCTTGACGACCTGGTCCCAGTAGATCTTGGAGGCGTTGGACTTCTTGTCGCCGTAGTCGGCGGCCACCAGTTTGATGGTGTTCTTGTCCCCGGAGCCCCCGTCGTCACCGCCACAGGCGGTGACGCTCAGTGCCATGGCGAGCGCCGCGGCACCGGCCGCCACTGCTCTCTTGTTCATGTTGCTCAACCCTTCGACATCGGTGTCGACTTGCTCGCAGGTGATACGTCACTCCGGGCGCGACCCGGATCCCCCAGGCAACGTCGGGCGAGGAGAGCCCCGACTGCTTGGCGAGGTGATCCCCGTGCCGCTACGGCGCAGAGACTACTCACGGCATATTCCGCCGCACAGGTCTAGGCCACTTTCGTGGCCAACCTGAAATCACCGTCCGCCACCGCCGGTTCCCGGCGGCTCATTTGATGGCGCCGGCGGTCAGCCCGGCCTGCACCTGACGCTGGAAGACGGCATAGACCACCAGCACCGGGACCATGGCGATGGTCAGCCCGGCGAACAGGGCGCCCCAGTCTCCCGCGTAGCCCTGGGAGACCGTCAACGCCGCCAGCCCCTGGGGCAGGACGTAGTTGTTCTCGTCCTCGTTGTTGAGCAGCAGCGGCAGCAGATACTGGTTCCACTGACCGAGGAAGTTGAAGATGCCGATGCTCACCAGCCCGGGCTTGGCCATCGGCAGCATCACCTGGAAGAAGGTCCGGGTGTGCGAGGCGCCGTCGATCATCGCCGCCTCCTGGACCCCGCTGGGCAGCGTCCTGAAGAACGAGGTCAGGAAGAAGGTGGTGAACGGCAGCGAGTAGGCGATGTAGGCGATGATCAGCCCCGGCCGGGTGTCCAGCAGGGACATGTTGTCCATGATCGTGAACAGCGGGATCAGCGCCAGGATCACCGGGAACATCATCCCGCCCGCGAACAACAGGAAGATGAACCTGTTGCCGGGGAAGGTGAAACGGGCGATGACGTAGGCGGCCATCGAGCCCAGCAGCATGGTACCGGTCAGCGAGCCGGCCAGGATGACCAGGGAGTTGAACGCGTACCGGCCGATCTTCGCCTCGGTCCAGGCGTTGGCGAAGTTCTGCCAGTGGATCGAGGTGGGCAGCCCCATCGGGTCGTTGAGGAAGTCCGCCGTGGGCCGGAAGGCCGTCATCGCCACCCAGATCAGCGGCCCCGCCGCCATCACGACCCAGGCGATCAGAAAGGCGTGCGAGAAGACGTTCAACGCGCCGCGTTCGCCGGAGCCCCCGTCCTTCCTCCCGGCGGTCCGACGGCCGGCGGCCGGCTCGGACCCGGACGTGGCGGAGGCGGTCGGCTGGTCGGTGACTGCGTCGGTGGGCATCGGTTCGGCACTCATCGCTTCCCGCTTCTCAGTACTCGATCTGGTCACGGCGTCCGATCCTCATCACGATCAGCGTGAAGATCATGCTCAGCACGAGGAGCACCACGCCGATGGCCGTGGCGTAGCCGAACTGGCCTTCCCGGAACCGCTCGTAGAGGTAGACGGGGGTCACCTTCAGCGCGTGCGGCGGCACCATGATCAGGACGACCGCGAAGGCGTCCAGGGCCTGGATACCCATGTAGACCCAGCCGGTGCGCACGGTGTCCCAGATCAGCGGCAAGGTGACCCGGAAGAAGGTGGCAGCCCGCCCGGCACCGTCCAGCAGCGCGGCCTCGTAGACGTCCTTGGGGATCGCACCCATGGCGGCGGAGAAGAGCACCACGTAGAACCCGACGAAGCTCCAGGCGATCACCGCCATGGTGGAGAAGAGGGCGAGCTCGTAGTCGCCGCCGAGCCAGCGCTGTTCGAGGCCCTCCAGGCCCACGGAGCCGAGCAGACCGTTGAGCAGGCCGCTCCGGGAGCTGTAGACCTGCTGCCACACCACGGCGATCAGCGCGATGGACAGCACCTGCGGGAAGAAGTAGACGATCTTGTAGAGCGAGGAGCCCGCCACGCCCGAGATCGCCTGGCCCCTGCGGTGCCGTCCGCCCGCGGTGATCATGTAGGCGAAGAAGATTCCCAGTACCAGGGTGATCAGCGGAACGACGACCAGCAGCAGCAGGCTGGACTGCAGGGAGTCCCAGAACTTCTCGTCGTTCCACATCTTCACGTAGTTGTCGCCGCCGACGAAGTTCGCCGTGGCACCGCCCGCCCAGTCCGTGAACGAGTAGTAGATCGCCTGGAGGAACGGGGAGATCACGAACACCGCGTAGAAGAGCAGCGGCAGGGCCAGGAAGCCCACGATGAAGCGGTACTTGTCCAGCGTCCGGTACCGGCGGTCGTTGCGCACCCGCTCCGGAGTGAACCGGGGCGGCAGGATGATGGCGAGCGCGAAGGCCGGTCCACCGCTGGTCCGCGTTCGCCCGGAAGGCCGCTTCCCGCTCGTCTGCCCGCCCGTGGCCGGCTGTGTCTCAGTCTTCACGCCGCTCCGATTCTCCCTGCGGCTCCGCCGCTGTCCGGTCGCTCAGGACTTCTTGATCTTGGTGACGTCGGGGTCCTTGGCGGTGCGGTCGGCGGCCTTCTGCATCGCGTTCATGGCCTCCTTCACCGAGGTCTCGCCGTTCATGAACTTCCCGATGACGGAGTCGAAGTCCACCCGCCACAGATCGGCGTACCACTCCTTGAAGAACGCGATCACGATGTTGTCACCGGCGGCCTTGACGGCCTGCTGCGCGCTCTTCACGCCCGGCGGCAGTTCCATGCCGTCGATGGCGCCCTTGACCACGGGCATCGAGGAGACCTCGCGGAAGAGGTTCACCGCGGCCTTCTTGCTGTACATCATCCGCATCCACTCCAGGCCGCCCTGCCGGTTCGAGGCCTTGGCCGGGATGATGTAGGGCTCACCGGGAGGGGCGTAGAGGGTGCCGAAGGGCATCGGGTCGCCCTTGTCGAAGGAGGGCGACGCGCCGACGCGCATCTCGAAGTTCTTGGGCGTGGTGTCCTTCGCCTCGTTCTCCACCCAGGAGCCGTCCGGAATGAAGACGGCCTTGCCCTTCGTCCAGGCGGTCTGCGCCTCGATGTGAGCGTTCTTGCCGTCGAAACCGGTCAGCACGTACTTCTTGGCGAGCAGTTCCTCATAGGCCTCGAAGACCTGTTTGACCGCGTCGGTCTTCCAGGCGTTCGGCTCCAGGTAGTCGAAGGCGTCGAGCTGCTTGCGCCCGCCCGCCTGGCCGAACATGGAGTACATGCTGAAGAACATGTAGCGGGGGTGCCCTGCCGGGTACGTCCAGCCGTGCAGGCCCTTCTTCTTGGCCTTCTTGCAGAGGGCCAGCATGTCGTCCCAGGTCTTCGGGTATTCGGTCTCCAGCCGCTCGCGGAGCATCGTGTCCGAGTACCAGATGCCGTAGACGGTCTGGGCGATGTTCAGCTGGTAGCAGGCCTCGGTGCCGAACTGGCCCATCTCCAGGACGCCGGGCACCAGGGTGTCGCGCACCTTGACGTCCGGGTCGTCCCAGCTCGGGGCGTCGAGAAGTTCGGTGACATCGCTGACCTGCTTGTTCTTGACGAGCTTCGAGATGGACATCATCTCGGCGCCGGAGTTGTTGACCACGTCCGGCGGGTCGCCCTTGATGATCCGCGGCTGGACCTGGGTGGCGATGCGTTCGGTCTTCTTCTGGTCGACCTCCGCCTTCGGATACCGCTTCTCGTACATGTCACTGACGAAGCGCGCGTACTTGTCGTCGTATCCGCCGTTGAAGATATACGCCTGAAGAGCGGCGTTGTCTTTGACGCCCAACGGATTCTTGGCCGACTTCTTGCCCTTTTCGGCCTTCGTGTCCTCGTCGCCGCCCGTTGCGCAGGACGTCAGCGAGCCGAGGGCCGGCACGGCGAGCAGTCCGGCCGCGGTGGCCTTGACGACATCGCGACGGTTGACGCTGTTGGTTCCCATGCTCAAGTCCTCGCCTTCTCCAGGACTCAGGCGGTGTACCGGTCTCCCGTCAACTCGCCACCGGCGAAGGGCCCGACACCGCGGGTCAGTTCAAGCTGAGTGGTGCGGATCTTGCGGATGGTGCGCCAGTGAATCGGCGCCCGCGCGCGGGTACCGTTCGAGGTGGGACAGGTATAGTCCACTCTCCGCCACCTGGGCAAGATCGAGAACAGTTCGACCGACCATCTTTCCCGAGTTGAGACCTGTGCTGATTCCTCCTTCTTCCGGTATCCCCAACTGACTTGACACCAGGGCGCGTAGATACGTTACTGGTCGCTGAAATCCATAGATTGACAACGTTGTCGGCCTGCCTGCTGAGAGGTCCGTGTGCGTCAGCCGTGGAAGACCCAGGCCAAGGTCCGCGAGGTCCTCTCCCGGCTCTACGTCGGCAGCGAGATCGGCCAGGGCTACCCGGGCGACGAGGACAACGGGGAGATGTCGGCCTGGTACATCTTCAGCGCGCTGGGCTTCTACCCGCTGGTGATGGGCTCCCCCGAGTACGCGGTCGGCTCCCCGCTGTTCACCAAGGCCACCGTCCATCTGGAGGGCGGCCGCGACCTGGTGGTCAAGGCGCCCGGGAACAGTAAGCGGAACGTCTACGTCCAGGGGTTGAAGGTCGACGGCAAGAAGTGGCACTCCACCGCGCTGCCGCACAAGCTGCTGGCCGACGGCGGAACCCTGGAGTTCACCATGGGGCCGGAGCCGTCCAAGTGGGGCACGGGAGGCGACAGCGCCCCGTCGTCGATCACCCACGACGACAAGGTGCCCTCCCCGCAGGCCGACGTCAGCGAGGCCGACGACTCCCCACCGCTGGACAACACCTCCAGCACGGCCGCCGATGTCACCTTCGATCCCGTCCCGGTGGCCGAGGGCGCCCGCGTCACCTCCTACACCCTCACCTCCGACGACCGCGCGGTGGCGCCCGGCGGCTGGCGGCTGGCGGCTGGCGGGGTCGCGGGACGGCAAGCGGTGGCACACGGTGGACCGGCGTACGGGCGAGACCTTCCGCTGGGACAAGCAGACCCGGGTGTTCCAGCTTCCGCACACCGCCCGCTACCGCGGCTACCGGCTGGTTGCGGCTGGGCCGAAGGCCCGGCTGGCGGAGGTGGAACTGCTGGGCAGGCGCTGAGCGCACCGCCTCCCCGGCCAGGGGCTGGGCTTCCCGCTCAGCCCCTGACCGGAACCGCCCGGCCGTGAGGAACCGGAACCGACCGGCACCGGCACCGGCACCAGCACCGCGGACGGGCGAAACCGCGGACGGGCCGCGCCCCTGCCGGGGTGCGGCCCGTCGTCGTACGACCCGAGCGGCTGATGTCAGTCGCGGATCAGCGAGCGCAGGACGTACTGGAGGATGCCCCCGTTGCGGTAGTAGTCGGCCTCGCCGGGGGTGTCGATGCGCACCGTGGCGTCGAACTCCACGCCGGTGTCCGTGGTGACCTTCACCGTGGCCGGGACCTCACCGTCGTTGAGCGCGGTGATGCCCGTGATGGAGAAGGTCTCCTCACCGGTCAGCCCCAGGTCGAGGGCGGAGCCACCGGTGGGGAACTGCAGCGGCAGGACACCCATGCCGATGAGGTTCGAGCGGTGGATGCGCTCGTACGACTCGGCGATGACGGCGCGCACGCCCAGCAGCGCGGTGCCCTTGGCCGCCCAGTCGCGGGAGGAACCGGAGCCGTACTCCTTGCCCGCGAGGATGACCAGCGGGGTGCCCTGCGCCTGGTAGTTCTGCGCGGCGTCGTAGATGAAGGAGACCGGGGCCCCGCCCTCTTCGTTCTCCCGGGTGAAGTCCCGCGTGAAGCCGCCCTCGGTGCCCGGCGCGATCTGGTTGCGCAGCCGGATGTTGGCGAAGGTGCCGCGGATCATGACCTCGTGGTTGCCGCGCCGCGAGCCGTAGCTGTTGAAGTCGCGGCGCTCGACACCGTGCTCGGTCAGGTACTTGCCCGCCGGGGTGTCGGCCTTGATGGCACCGGCCGGGGAGATGTGGTCGGTGGTGACCGAGTCGCCCAGCTTGGCCAGTACGCGGGCACCGGAGATGTCCTCGACCGGGGCCGGGTCCATGCCCATGCCCTCGAAGTACGGGGGCTTGCGGACGTAGGTGGACTGCCGGTCCCACTCGAAGGTGTCGCCGGTCGGAACCGGGAGGGCCTGCCACTGGGCGTCACCGGCGAAGACGTCGGCGTAGTCCTTGGTGAACATCTCCTGGCCGATGCAGGAGGCGACGACCTCCTCGACCTCCTGCTCGGAGGGCCACAGGTCGGACAGGTGGACCGGGTTGCCGTCCTGGTCGGTGCCGAGGGCCTCGGTGGTGATGTCAACCTTCATCGAGCCGGCGATGGCGTAGGCGACCACCAGCGGCGGGGACGCCAGGTAGTTCATCTTGACGTCCGGGTTGATCCGGCCCTCGAAGTTGCGGTTGCCGGACAGGACGGAGACGACGGCCAGGTCGTTCTCGTTGACGGCCTTGGAGACCTCGTCCGGCAGCGGGCCGGAGTTGCCGATGCAGGTGGTGCAGCCGTAACCGACGAGGTTGAAGCCCAGCTTGTCCAGGTACGGGGTGAGACCGGCGCGGTCGTAGTAGTCCATGACGACCTGCGAGCCGGGGGCCAGGGTGGTCTTGACCCAGGGCTTGCGGGTCAGGCCCTTCTCCACCGCCTTCTTGGCCAGCAGCGCCGCGCCGACCATGACGTACGGGTTGGAGGTGTTGGTGCAGGAGGTGATGGCGGCGACGGCCACGGCACCGTGGTCGAGGTCGTAGGTGACCCCGTCGGGGCCGGTGACCTGGACCGGCTTGCTCGGCACGCCGTTGGAGACGGCCGGGGCGTCGGAGGCCGGGAAGGACTCCTTGCCCGCCTCGTCGGTGTCCGCCTCGGAGACGTAGTTGACGACGTCCTGGCCGAACTTGTGCGCGGCGTCGGCGAGCGCGATGCGGTCCTGCGGGCGCTTCGGGCCGGCGATGGAGGGAACGACCGTGGAGAGGTCCAGCTCCAGGTACTCGCTGTACTCCGGCTCCTGCGCGGGGTCGTGCCACAGGCCCTGCGCCTTGGCGTAGGACTCGACCAGCGCCAGCTGCTCGGAGCTGCGGCCGGTCAGCTTGAGGTAGTTGATGGTCTCCTCGTCGATCGGGAAGATCGCCGCGGTGGAACCGAACTCCGGCGACATGTTGCCGATCGTGGCGCGGTTGGCGAGCGGCACGGCGCCGACGCCCTGACCGTAGAACTCCACGAACTTGCCGACGACACCGTGCGCGCGCAGCATCTCGGTGATGGTGAGCACCAGGTCGGTGGCGGTGGTGCCGGTGGGCAGCTCACCGGTGAGCTTGAAGCCGACGACCCGCGGAATGAGCATCGAGACGGGCTGGCCCAGCATCGCGGCCTCCGCCTCGATGCCGCCGACGCCCCAGCCGAGGACACCGAGGCCGTTGACCATGGTGGTGTGCGAGTCGGTGCCCACCAGCGTGTCGGGGTAGGCCTGGCCGTTCCGGACCATGACCGTGCGGGCCAGGTGCTCGATGTTGACCTGGTGCACGATGCCGGTGCCGGGCGGGACGACCTTGAACTCGTCGAAGGCGGTCTGGCCCCAGCGCAGGAACTGGTAGCGCTCGCGGTTGCGGCCGTACTCCAGCTCGACGTTCTTCTTGAACGCGTCGGAGGTGCCGAAGGTGTCGGCGATGACGGAGTGGTCGATGACCAGCTCGGCCGGGGCCAGCGGGTTGATGCGGTTGGCGTCGCCGCCCAGTTCCTTGACCGCCTCGCGCATGGTCGCCAGATCGACGACGCAGGGCACACCCGTGAAGTCCTGCATGATCACGCGGGCCGGCGTGAACTGGATCTCCTGGCTGGGCTGCGCCTTGGGATCCCAGTCGCCGAGCGCGCGGATGTGGTCGGCGGTGATGTTCGCGCCGTCTTCCGTGCGGAGCAGGTTCTCCAGCAGGACCTTCAGGCTGTACGGAAGCCGGGCGGAACCCTCTACTTTGTCCAGCTTGAAGATTTCGTACGACTCGTCGCCCACCTGCAGCGTGCTGCGGGCGTCGAAGCTGTTCGCCGACACGACAGTCTCCTTCAGTGCCTTGAGTGCATCGGCCGCCGGTGCGCTATGGTGAGCGGGACACGAAGTTAGGTAAGCCTTACCAATTCCTACCGACGCCAACCCGTTCCGCTCTGCGACAGCGACCGCGACGTATGCCGTCGCCAGTTATCTCGATGTCGAGATAACTCTAGTACACGACCGCCCGCCGGTCATGCCTGCCCCCGGGTGCCCACCGCGCGCCGCGCCGACACACGCACGCGCCATGGATCTGAGGCTCCGCCTGCCCCACAGTGGTGCCGTGGCCTCCACAGACCCGCCGGCCCCCGGCCCGCACGGCACCGAAGCCCCGCACGAGCCCGCACTGAAGCGGGCCATCGGGCCCAAGCTGCTGGTGCTGTTCGTGATCGGGGACATCTTGGGCACCGGCATCTACGCCACCACCGGCAAGGTCGCCGGCAAGGTCGGCGGAGCGCTGTGGCTGCCCTTCGCCATCGGCTTCGTCGTGGCGATGCTGACAGCGGCCTCGTACGTGGAACTGGTCGGCAAGTACCCGAAGGCCGCCGGAGCCGCGCTCTACACCCAGCGCGCCTTCAAGGTGCCCTTTCTGACGTTCATCGTCGCCTTCATGGTGATGTGCTCCGGGCTGGCCTCCGCCAGCGCCGCGGCACGGGCCTTCAGCGGGGACTACCTCGACGAGCTGACGAACGGCGCCCTGCCGCCGACCCTGGTGGCGATCCTGTTCGTACTGGCGCTGGCCGGACTGACCCTGCGCGGCGTCTCGGAGTCGGTGAAGACCAACGTCGTCTTCACCGTGGTGGAGCTCACCGGTCTGACCGTCATCCTCGCCATCGGAGCCGCCGCGGTGCTCACCGGCGACGGCGAACCCTCCCGGCTGGGCGACCTGGAGACCGGTGGCACCGGCTACGCGCTGATCTCCGGAGTGCTGGGCGCCACCGCGCTGGGGTTCTTCGCGTTCGTCGGGTTCGAGGACTCGGTCAACATGGCGGAGGAGACCGTGGACCCGCAGCGGGCGTTTCCGCGCGGCATCTTCATCGGCGTCGCGGTCACCGGCACCGTCTACGTCCTCGTCGCCCTGATCTCCTCGCTGCTCGTACCGACCAGCACGCTGGCAGGATCGAGCGGGCCGCTGCTGGAGGTGGTCAAGGCCGGCGGGGTCGACTTCCCGCACCGGCTCTTCGCCCTGATCGCCCTGTTCGCCGTCGCCAATTCCGCGCTGATCAACATCATGATGGCCTCCCGGCTGTGCTACGGCATGGCCAACGAGCGCATCCTGCCCCGCGCGATGGGCAGAGTGCTCCCCGGTCGCCGCACCCCCGTCGTCGGCATCGTCTTCGTGACGCTGCTCGCCCTCGGCCTGGTGTCGACGGGCGAGATCGCCGGCCTCGGGGACACCACGTCCTTCCTGCTGCTGTGCGTGTTCGCCGTGGTGAACGTGGCGGTGCTGGTACTGCGTCGCGACCGGGTCGCACACCAGCACTTCCGCGTCCCGACCGCCCTGCCCGTACTGGGCGCCGTCACCGCGCTGGTCCTGGCCAGTCCGCTGGCCGACCGCGCCACCGGGGTCTACATCCGGGCGGGCGTTCTGGTGCTGATCGGCATCGCACTGTGGGGCGTCAACAAGCTGGTGCTCAGGGCGAGCGGCGAGGACTGACCCGACCGGGCGAGGGCGGGGCGCAGGTCCGGGGCGCAGGTCCGGGGCGCAGGATCCCGTCTGCACCGGATCTGATGGGAGCGCAACCTGACTGCGGCATTCGGGCGGTTGCCCGGACGGCACACGCGTCTCACCACCCCCGGGTGCGTTCCTATCTCAGATCTGAGATACCGTTTCGTGTATGACCGACGACTACCTCGCACGTATCGGCCAGTTGATCCGCGACGCCCGTCAGCACCGGGGCTGGACCCAGTCGCAACTGGCGGAAGCGCTCGGCACCAGCCAGAGCGCCGTCAACCGGATCGAGCGCGGGAACCAGAACATCAGCCTTGAGATGATCGCCCGGATCTCCGAGGCGCTGGACAGCGAAATCGTGTCCCTTGGTTACTCGGGCCCGATGCATCTGCGAGTGGTGGGCGGACGGCACCTCTCCGGCAGCATCGACGTCAAGACGAGCAAGAACGCGTGCGTGGCCCTGCTGTGCGCCTCCCTCCTCAACTCCGGCCGTACGGTGCTGCGTCGGGTCGCCCGCATCGAGGAGGTCTACCGCATCCTGGAGGTGCTCTCCTCCATCGGCGTCCGCACCCGGTGGATCAACGGAGGCGCGGACCTGGAGATCGTCCCGCCGGCCGAACTCGACCTGGACTCCATCGACCAGGAGGCGGCGCGCCGCACGCGGAGCATCATCATGTTCCTCGGCCCGCTGCTGCACCGGATGGACCGCTTCCGCATCCCCTACGCGGGCGGTTGCGACCTGGGCACCCGCACGGTCGAGCCGCACATGAGCGCGCTGCGCCACTTCGGCCTGGCGGTCACCGCCACCGAGGGCATCTACCACGCCGAGGTGGAGACGGGCGTCGCACCCAAACGGCCGATCGTGCTGACCGAGCGCGGGGACACCGTCACCGAGAACGCGCTGCTGGCCGCCGCCCGGCACGACGGCGTCACGGTCATCCGCAACGCCTCGTCCAACTACATGGTCCAGGACCTGTGCTTCTTCCTGGAGCAGCTGGGCGTCCGGGTCGAGGGCATCGGCTCGACGACGCTGACGGTGCACGGCGTGCCCGTCATCGACACCGATGTGGACTACTCGCCCTCCGAGGACCCGGTCGAGGCGATGAGCCTGGTCGCCGCAGCCATCGTCACCGAGTCCGAGCTGACGGTGTGCCGGGTACCGGCCGAGTTCATGGAGATCGAACTCGCGGTCCTGGAGGAGATGGGCCTCGACTTCGACCGCAGCGCGGAGTACGCGGCCGACAACGGACGTACCCGGCTGACGGACCTGACGGTGCGCCCCTCCAAGCTGGAGGCGCCCATCGACAAGATCCACCCGATGCCCTTCCCCGGCCTCAACATCGACAACGTCCCCTTCTTCGCCGCCATCGCCGCCTCCGCGCAGGGCAAGACCCTCATCCACGACTGGGTCTACGACAACCGCGCCATCTACCTCACCGACCTCAACCGGCTCGGCGGCAGGCTGCAGTTGCTCGACCCGCACCGGGTACTGGTCGAGGGCCCCACCCGCTGGCGCGCCGCCGAGATGATGTGCCCCCCGGCGCTCCGCCCGGCCGTCGTGGTGCTGCTCGCCATGATGGCCGCGGAGGGCACCTCCGTGCTGCGGAACGTGTACGTCATCAACCGCGGCTACGAGGACCTGGCCGAACGCCTCAACGAGGTGGGAGCCCAGATCGAGACGTTCCGCGACATCTGAGGGCATGACCCGAGGGGCGATGCTCCGGGAGGGGGCGACGGTCAGGTCGGGCCGCCCCTCCCCCTCCAGGTCGACCCCGCGGTTCACCCCTTGAGGGAGGCCAGGCCGCGTTTGACGTCGTCCAGATTCATCGCCGGCTGGACGGTGACCTCGGCGCCCATCTCGTTGAAGAAGGGTTCGCTGAGCGCCACGAGCTGGGAGGAGTCCTGCATGTCGAACACCATCAGACAGCTCCGGTGGCCCCGGTCCGGGGTGAAGTAGGCGGCCTCCGGCTGAAGGCGCTGCAGCAGGGATTCGAGCAGCTCGCCCATCCGGCCGCTCTCGATCAGCTCGCTGCCCTTCTCCGTGTCCAGTCTGGCCTTCAGCAACATCCGCATGGTGCGGCCTCCTCGCAGGTCGGGGCGCCCGGGCTGCCGGGCGCTCCCACCCTCCCCCGAGGCGCGGTGCGGCGCGACAGTGCGGCGTCCAAGCAGGTGACCGGGGCGGGCGCCCCCTCCGTGCGGGTCGACGGGGAGTCAGGGCCGGGCGGTGCGCAGCGGGTCGTACGGCGTCAGGTCCAGTCTTACGTCCGGGTCCGGGTCCGGCTCCCGGCCGAGGGCCAGGCGGGCGGCGACGGCACCCACGAACGGGCCGGCCGTCAGGCCTCCCGAACCGAGGCCGTTGGCGACCACCAGGCCCTGCAAAGCCGGGACGGTGCCCAGCAGCGGAAGTCCGTCCGGGCCGGCCGGGCGAAAGCCGACCCGGGTCTCCAGGTGAGTGGCCGGGGCGAGGCCCGGCGCCACCGCCAGGGCCTGGTTCAGGACTTCGGCGAGGCCGCCTGCCGTGACACGGTGGTCGAAGCCGCCGCCGTCCTCGCGGGTGGCGCCGACGACGACGCGGGAGTCGTCGAAGGTGAGCAGGTAGTGGCCGGTGCCTGCCGGAAGAACGACCGGCCAGTGGGCCGTGTCGGTGCCGGGCAGCCGCAGGTGGACGATCTGGCCCCGCTGCGGAACGACTTCGACGCGTACCCCGACCGGATCCAGCAGCGCCCTCGACCAGGCGCCCGCGGCAGCCACCACGGCGTCCGCCCCGATCAGTTCGCCGGCCACCCGCACCCCGCGTACCCGGCCGTCGCGGGCCTCGATGCCCGCTGTGCCGGCGACCGTACGCAGTCCGTGCCGTTCGGCCGCCGCGACGAGCGCCGCGCGCAGTCTGCGGCCGTCCAACCGGGCGGCCCCGGACAGTTGCAGAGCGGTGCCGCCGAAGCCGCCGTCCTTGTGGCCGAGGGCGGGGAACAGCCGTCGGGCCTCGGTGGCGTCGACGGTGGTGACCTCGCCCGCGTGCGGGTCGGCCGCCGCGCGTGCCGTCACCCGCGCCCGCACCTGTTCGGCGCGCTCCTCGTCCGGTGGGAGCAGCAGCAGGGCGCCGACCTTGCGGTGGCCGACCTCGTGCTGTCCGTCCTCGGCGAGGGCCGCGAGCAGGCCCGGGTAGTGCGCGGCGCCGACCACGGCGAGGGGTTCCTCGTCCTGGCCGGTCCAGGGGCAGGTGATGCCCGCACCGGCCGCGGTGGCGCGGCCGGTGTGCGCGGCGTCGACCAGGACGGCCTCGGCTCCCGCCCGGACCAGCTCGTACGCCGTGGCCGCGCCGACGATTCCGGCTCCGATGACGACTACCCGCACCCCGACCCTGCCTCCTCAGCCCTGCCCGGTCTTTCGCAGCAGCATTCCCGCAGTTGCCCGCGGCCTTCCGCAGCTGCCCGCGGCCTTCCGCAGCCCTTCGCCGCTCATCGTGGCTTTCCGCGGCCCCTGGGGAGCCCGGACCAGGATCACCACCGGCGGGTCAGGCGTCAACGCCCGGTCGGTGCTGACTTCCGCTCCGTCGGCCGAGAGCCGTCACCAGGGCCGCGGCTGCCAGGTGGAGGAGCGCGACGAAGAGGGTGAGGACCAGGGCCGGGAGGTGGGCGAAGGCGCCGACGAGTGCGGTGCCCGCCGCCGCGGCGGTCAGCTTGAGCCCGGCGCCGAGGGTGAAGACCTGGGTGCGGGCCTCCTCGGGGGCGTGGTCGGCGCGGATGCGCAAGGTGGCCGTCAGCAGCGGACCGTCACCCAGCCCGGCGAGGGCGAACAGCACGACCGTCCATGGGAGTGACGGGGCGAGCGCCGCACCCGCCAGCGCCGTCGCGGTCGCCAGCAGGCCGAGGCGGGCCAGCCGCGCCGGGGCCGGTGCGCGACGCCACCGCGCCACCCCCAGCGAGCCGGCCAGCCCGCCCACCGCGAACGCCGTCAGCAGCACCCCGCCCGCGCCCGGTTCACCCCGCTGCGCGGCCAGCAGTACGGCCGTGACGGGAAGACCGCCGACGCCGAGGAAGGCCACGCAGGTCGCCACCGTGACGGCCCGCAACTGCGGGATGTGCCACAGGGCTCGCGCTCCGATGGCGAGTTCACCGGGTCGAAGCCCTCGCCTCAGGGGTGTGTGGCGGGGTGCGTCGCGGTCGGCGGCGGGGAGCCGTTGCGTCACGCAGAGGAGCGCGGCGCAGCTTGCCGAGGTCGCCAGGAGCGCCGTCGCCAGGGTCGCGGAGGCCGCGGTGGCCGCGGTGCTGACGGCGGCCGGGGCGGCGACGGCGGCGGCGTTGTAGGTGGTGGCGTCCAGGGCGTAGGCGCGGGTACGCGTACGACCGACGGGGACGCGGGTGGCGAGCAGGCTGGAGAGGCCACCGGTGACCATGGGCCCGACGCTGCCGCCGACCAGCGCGGCGCCGAGGGTCAGCGGCATCGGCGCCCGCCCCAGCGTCAGGCCCAGGAGGGCGATCGCCGCGCCGAAGACGGCCAGCGCGCAGCCGTGGAAGATGCGTGGGGCGCGGGCCCGTTCGGCCAGCGCGCCGACCACGGGGGCCGCCACCGCGTGCGGTGCCAGCCAGGCAGTCAGCACGAAGGCGCCCGATGCGGGGCTGCCCGTCCGCTCCACCGCGAGCAGGGCGAGCGCGATACCGACGCCCTCGTCCGCGAACCGCGCCAGGAAGGCCGTTGCCAGGTACGTCACCATCAGCGCGGCTCCCGCTCCCTCCACGCGCGTCACGCGCACGCGTAACGCCTTGTTTCTATAATGCGTTACATGGAGCAGTACGGCGACCCTCATGGCGACTCCCCCGGCCTGCGGCCCGGTCGGGGACCTCTTCCGGCCGGAGCCGGGGGGAGGCTGATCGACCTCGCCAACGCCGTACGCGAGGACCCCGCGCTGCCCCGGGACGCGATGGCGGCCCTCCTCGCCCGGCACGGTGAGACGGAACGGGAGTTGCGCGGCCTGACGGGTGGTGAAGCGGCAGCGCTGCGCCGGGCGGTCGCCCAGCTGACGGAGCGGGTGTTGACCGAGACCGACACCGACCGCGCGGCCGAGGCGCTCAACGCGCTGCTGGAGCGCTGCGCGGCCCGCCCCCGGCTGAGCAGACACGGCGGCCACCCCTGGCATCTGCACGTCGACCGGAGCGACGACGCGAGCTGGGCCGACTGGTTCACCGCTGCCGCCGCGCTCGCCCTCGCCCAGCTGCTGAGCGAGCGCGGCGGTATCGCCTGGGGCGAGTGCGCGGCACCCGGCTGCCGACGGCTCTTCCTCGGCGGCGGCCCCGGCGCCCGGCGCCGCTACTGTTCGCGCGCCTGCGCCACCCGCACGCGCGTCGCGGAGCACCGCCGCAGACAGCACGGCGGCTGATGCCGGTGAGCGCGGGTCTCAGGGCAGTACCGCGATGCCGTCCAGCTCGATCGACGCCTTCTCGTCCCACAGCCGCACCGCGCCGATGACCGCCATCGCCGGATAGTCGCGGCCCGCCAGTTCGCGCCATACGCGGCCGAGTTCGGCCGCGTGTGCCCGGTACGCGGGCACATCGGTGGTGTGGACGGTGACGCGGGCCAGATCCGCCGGTGTGCCGCCACAGGCGGCGAGGGCGGCCAGCAGATTGGTGAGCGCGATCCGGAACTGGCCGGGGAGGCTCTGCGCGGCGATCCGCCCGTCGCCGTCGAGTGCCGTCTGACCCGCGAGGAAGACCAGCCGGGAGCCGGTGGCCGTCACCGCGTGCGAGAAGCCGCGGGGCGGGGAGAGCTCCGCGGGGTTGACTCGGCGCAGAACGCCGTCACCGTCGGGTTCCGGGCTCATGGGCGCGGCACCTCCGCTTTCGCCGCGGCCCGCTCCCGGGCCTCGTGCGCTGGTGGTTCCCTGCGCGACTCCTTGTACAGCTCCTTGGCGATGAGGGAACGCTGCACCTCGCTGGCGCCCTCGTAGATGCGGGGTGCCCGCACCTCCCGGTAGAGGTGTTCGAGCAAGTGCCCGCGCTGCAGGGCGGCGGCTCCGTGGATCTGGACGGCGGCGTCCACCACGTACTGCGCCGTCTCGGTCGCCAGCAGCTTGGCCATGGCCGCGCGCCGCGCCAGGTCCCCGCCACCACCACCGCCACCGCCACCGCCACCGCCACCGCTGTCGTACGCGCACGCCGCCGCGTACACCAGCAGCCGGGCCGCCTCCGTACGGGTCGCCATCTCCGCCAACTGGTGCGAGACGGACTGCAGATCGCGCAGGGCGCCGCCGAACGCGCGGCGCCGGTCGGCGTGCGCGAGCGAGGCGTCGAGCGCGGCCTGCGCCATGCCAATGGCGAACGCGCCGACGCTGGGACGGAAGAGGTTGAGGGTGCGCATGGCCACCCCGAACCCCTCTCCCGGCTCGCCGAGGAGGTCGCTGCGGGTGACGCGTACGGCGTCGAAGGTGAGGGTGCCCAGGGCGTGCGGCGCGAGCATGTCGAGGGGCTCGCCAGCGAGCCCGGGCCGGTCGGCGGGGACCAGGAACGCGGTCACGCCCCGGGAGCCGGTGGCCTCGCCGGTGGTGGCCTCCCCGGTGCGGGCGAAGACGGTGTAGAAGTCCGCCCATGGCGCGTTGGAGATCCATGTCTTGGTGCCGGTCAGCCGCCAGCCGCCCGAGCCACCGGCACCATCCGAGCCGCCGCGGCCGACGCCGTCCGGTTCCGCGCGCAGTGCCAGCGCGGCGGCGTCGCTGCCCGCACCCGGCTCGCTCAACGCGAACGCCGCCACGGCCCGCCCCGCGGCGGCGGCCGGCAGCCAGCGGGTCCGCTGTGCGGCCGTACCCGCGTCGGCGACCGGCCCGGCGCCCAGTCCCTGGAGCGCGAGGGCGGTCTCGGCCTCCGGGCAGGAATACGCCAACGACTCGCGCAGCAGGCACAGTTCGAGTGCGCCGACCGGAGGCCATGGGGGTTCGGCAGGTACCGCGCGGGCCAGCAGCCCGAGCGCGCCGAGTTCGCGCAGCAGCCCTCTGTTGACCCTTCCGGGCTCGCCCTGGGCAGCCAGCGGGGCGAGCCGGTCGGCGCCCAGGCCGCGCAAGCGCGCACTCCACGCGCGCTGTGCAGGTGTGAGGGCGAACTGGCAGGTCGGTGGCGGGGTGGTGGTCATGGCGGCTCCCCTCGGCCGTGGCCCGGTGCGGCCCGGACCTCCGGGCCGTCACCTCCTGTCTATCGCGGACCATTGACTGCCGTCACCAACGCGTTACGCTCGACGCCACTCACCGTACCGCCGCAACACCGCCGCCGTACCGGCGCAGAACTGCCGCCGTACTGCCGCCGCACCGGCGCCGCCGGCAGCGCGTGGTCCGTCGGCCGACGTGCGGAAGGCCGCCCGCGAGGGGGTAGAACGGTCATGATTCCGACTCCGTCCGCACACGTCGACACCTTCGCACGGGACCATCTGCCGCCCCGGGACCAGTGGCCCGTTCTCCTGCTGGACGACCCCGCCCTCTCGTGCCCTGCCCGCCTCAACTGCGGCGCCGAGTTGCTGGACCGCACCATCGACCGGCTGGGCGCGGACCGGCCCGCCTTCCACTCCGGTGGGCTGCCGCCGCCCGAGGGCGAGCCGCACGGAGCTCCGACACCGCGGCGCACCTGGTCGTACGGCGAACTGCGCACCACCGTCGACCGGCTGGCCCATGTGCTGACGGGCGAGTTGGGTGTGGTGCCGGGCAACCGGGTGCTGCTGCGCGGGCCGACCAGCCCGGAACTGGCCGCCTGCTGGCTGGCGGTGATGAAGGCGGGTGCCGTGGCGGTGACCGTCCTCGCGGCGCACCGGGCACGCGAGTTGGCGACCATCTGTCGACTGGCGCGGATCACCCACGCGCTGTGCGACGCGCGGGTGGCCGACGAGTTGGCCAGGGCCGAGGTACCGGGGCTGTGTACACGGCAGTTCGTCGCCCGGGGCACTCCCCCGGCTTCCGCCGACGGCGCTCCCACCCGGACGAAGGCCCAAGGAGGTGAGGACGACGTGCTGCGGGTGGCGGCCTCCATGCCGGACCGGTTCGAGGCGGTCGCCACGGCGGCCGACGACGTGGCCCTCATCGCCTTCACCTCGGGCACCACCGGCAGACCCAAAGGGTGTGTGCACTTCCACCGGGATGTGCTGGCCGTCGCCGACACGTTCGCCGCGCGGGTGCTGCGCCCACGTGCCGACGACGTGTTCGCGGGGACGCCTCCGCTGGGCTTCACCTTCGGGCTGGGCGGGCTGCTGGTCTTTCCGCTGCGCGCCGGGGCCTCCGCGCTGCTCGACCAGTGGAGCGGCGCGGCCCGCACGCTGGCGGTGATCGCGGCCCACCGGGTCTCGGTGCTGTTCACGGCACCGACCGCCTACCGGGCGATGCTGCCGCTGCTGGACGAGCCGGGGCCGGCCGGTCCCCGCGATCTGTCGTCGCTGCGCCGCTGCGTCTCCGCCGGTGAGCATCTGCCCGCCGCCACCTGGGAGTCCTGGTACGCACGGACAGGGCTGCGGATCATCGACGGGATCGGGGCCACCGAGCTGCTGCACATCTTCATCTCGGCCGCCGACGAGGCGGTCCGGCCCGGCCGTACGGGAGTTCCCGTGCCCGGGTACCAGGCCCGGATCGTGGCGGAGGACGAGCGGGGGAAGCTGGTGCCGGTGCCGGACGGCACGCCGGGGCTGCTCGCGGTGCGCGGCCCGGTCGGCTGCCGCTATCTGGCGGACGAGCGCCAACGCGCGTACGTACGCGAGGGCTGGAACATCACCGGGGACACCTATGTGCGCGACGCGGAGGGCTACTTCCGCTTCGTGGCGCGCGCCGACGATATGATCATCTCGGCGGGGTACACCATCTCGGGCCCCGAGGTCGAAGAAGCGCTGCGGCGCCACCCGGACGTGTGCGAGGCCGCTGTGGTGGGCTGCCCCGACGAACAGCGTGGGCAACTGGTGGTCGCGCACGTGGTGCTGGCCTCGGAGGTCGAACCGGGCAGCGGCACGGCCGAGCGGCTGCGGCGGTTCGTGCGCGGGGAGCTGGCCGCGTACAAGTGCCCGCGCCGGTTCGTCTTCCCGAAGGCGCTGCCGCGCACCCCCACCGGCAAGCTGCAGCGCTACCGGCTGCGCGAGCGGGACCCGCAGCCGCAGCCGGGCGGCGGGACGGCCGGGCGGCAGCCCTAGAGTGACAGCGTGGTTCCAAACGTGTTTCCGCAGCTCGGCGAGGCTGCTCAGGCCCCCGGTGCTCCGCAGTTGAGCAAGCCCTCACCCGGCTCCCTCATCCTCACCTTCTACGGCGCCTACGGGCGTGAGCTCCAGCCCGGAGGCAGCGTCCCCGTCGCCGCCCTTATCCGGCTGCTCGGCGCCCTGGACATCGACGCGCCGGCGGTCCGCTCCGCGGTCTCCCGGCTCAAGCGGCGCGGACTGCTGACCGCGGACAGACCCGGCAGCAAGGCGGCCGGATATCGCCCCTCGCCCGCCGCCGACCAGCTCCTCGCCGACGGCGACCGCCGTATCTACAGCCGCCCCGAACCGGACGGCGACTGGCTGCTCGCCGTCTTCTCCGTGCCGGAGAGCGAACGCGACCGGCGGCACGTGCTGCGCTCCCGGTTGGCCCGGCTCGGTTTCGGCAACGCCGCACCGGGGGTGTGGATCGCGCCCTCGCACCTGGAGGACGAGACGCGGCACACGCTCGACCGGCTGGAACTGGCGCCTTACGTCGATCTGTTCCGCGGCCGCCACACCGGTTTCACGCCGACCGCCGAGGCGGTGGCGCGCTGGTGGGACCTGGAGGCCATCGCGGAGAGCCATCGCGCCTTCCTCGCCGAGCACGAGCCGGTACTGCGCCGCTGGACACGGCGCAGCCGGGTGCCCGGTCGACCGGCCTACCGGGACTATCTGCTCGCGCTGGACGCCTGGCGGCGGCTGCCCTACGCGGACCCGGGCCTGCCGACGGCGCTGCTGCCCGGGCGGTGGCCGGGCGAGCGCTCGGCGAAGGTGTTCGGCACCCTGCACGAGAAGCTGCGGGACGCCGGGTACGCGTACGTGAGCGAGGTGTGCGCGCAGACGCTCGGCCGCTGAAGGCGCGCCGGCCCGGCGCCGGACACCGCGCCGGGCACCTCGCAGGGGCCGTCGGCTCAGCCGTATCCGTTCCCGTCCCGCGGCGGAGCGTCGTCGGACGACTCGTCCCACCAGCGGTCGTCCGACTCCCGCCGGTTGCCGACGATCGCGGCGAGCGGCGGGATGACCATGGCCACGACGCACATCCCGACGGCGGCGGGCACCGACCACAGTCGTACGAACGCCCAGGCGCTGACGAACAGCACCAGGCAGATGACCATCAGCGTGAAATAGCGGCGCCGCCTGCGCGCGTACATGTATCCACCGTACGGCGGCGGCGCGCAGCCGTCAGGCCGGGCAGGTGACGAAGCGGCGGGCGAGTTTCTCCAGCGCGTCGGCGGTGGCCTCCGGGTCGGTGAGCGGGCTCAGATGGTGTGAGGTCCGCCGCAGCACCCGGTGGCCGATGGCCTCGGCGCGCATCGCGGTCTCCTCGTAGTGCGGGCTCAGCCGCAGATAAGCGGTGCGGGCGTGGTCGGAGTCGGGGACGGCGTGCGGGGCGCGCTCCTCGAAGTAGGCGAGGGGGAGCCGCGGGAGGCCGGTGCGGAAGCGCTCGCGCAGCACCGGATCGGGCACCTCGTCGATCAGCATCTGCTCGGGGAACCAGGTGTCCCAGGGTGGCAGCGAACCGTTCTCGGCCAGCTCGCGCAGTTGCCGGGCGAGCTGCGGCGGGGCCGCCTCCAGCCGGCTGGCCCCGGGGTGCGGCCACTGCGCGTCCACGTAGACCGTTCCGGCGACCCTGCGCAGCGGACGGCGCCCCTGGGTGAGGCGTTCGCGGAGCGCGGGGAGCAGCGGGCCGGCTCCGCCGTGTCCGGCCAGCACCACCGTGGCGGGGCGGGTCTCGTCCAGGGGCGCGGTCAGTCGGCCGGTCACGGCGTCCAGCAGTCCGGGGTAGTAGGGGCCCGTGCTGCTGTCGAAGGCTCCGGCGAGGCGGGGGACGCTGACCGTCCGGCCCCGTGCGCGCAGCGCGTCGGCGACCGGCTGCCAGATGAGGTCTCCGGTCAGCGGACTGTGCACCAGTACCAGTTCGGCCTGGTTCAGAGCGGGCACATTCCTCCCCTTTCCGGCTCTCGGCGGGTGTCCGCGCTGGCTCGCCCGCACCCTCCCGGCGGCACCTTCTCCCCCGCCGGCCGGGATCGGGAACGAGACCGCTCAGCCTAGACCCGCGCCGGTGCCGAAGACCTGGGGATCACTACATACCGAGCGGTATGCCATGGGTGCGGCCGGAGTCTGCGATCAGAGTGAGAGCCGGGGCCTGGGGCTGTCCGTACGGCCGGCGGGAGGTCTGCGACTGCCCGCCCGGTACGGTTCCGGCCACGGCGCGCCGGGGCCCTCGTACCCCTGTTCGGCGGCGGCGTGCAGCGTCCAGTGCGGGTCGTACAGGTGCGGCCGGGCCAGCGCGCACAGATCGGCGCGCCCGGCCAGGACGAGCGAGTTGACGTCGTCCCAGGAGGAGACCGCGCCGACGGCGATGACGGGGACGCCCAGCAGATTGCGGATGCGGTCGGCGTACGGCGTCTGGTACGAACGGCCGAAGTCGGGGCGCTCATCGGCGACGACCTGCCCGGTCGAGACATCGATCGCGTCCGCGCCGTGCTCGGCGAAGGCGGCCGCGATCCGGACCGCGTCCTCACCCGTGGTGCCGCCCGGAGCCCAGTCGGTGGCCGATATCCGCACCGTCACGGGGCGTCCGGCGGGCCACACCTCGCGCACCGCGTCGAACACCTCCAGGGGGAAGCGCAGCCGTGCGGTCAGCGAGCCGCCCCAGCCGTCGGCGCGCCGGTTGGTCAGCGGGGAGAGGAAGCCGGACAGCAGATAGCCGTGCGCGCAGTGCAGCTCCAGCAGATCGAAGCCCGCGCGGGCTCCCCGGCGGGCCGCGGCGGCGAACTCCTCCCGCACCGCGACCATCCCCTCCCGCGTCAGCTCGCGCGGAGTCTGTCCGATCCCGGGGCGGTACGGCAGCGGGGAGGCGGCGACCAGCGGCCAGTTGCCCTCGGGCAGCGGCTCGTCGATGCCCTCCCACATGAGTCTGGTGGAGCCCTTGCGCCCGGAGTGGCCGAGCTGCAGCCCGATCGCGGCCGTCGGCGACTGCTGGTGCACGAAGTCGGTGACCCGCCGCCAGGCCGCCTCCTGCTCGTCGTTCCACAACCCCGCGCAGCCCGGGGTGATGCGGCCCCGCTCGGAGACGCACACCATCTCCGTCATGACCAGTGCGGCTCCGCCGAGCGCCCGCGCGCCCAGGTGGACGAGGTGGAAGTCGCCGGGCACACCCTGCCGGGACTTGTACATGTCCATCGGGGAGACGACCACCCGGTTGCGCAACTCCAGCCGGCGCAGCCGGAACGGGGTGAACATGGGCGGGGTGCCGTCGGGCACCCCTGCCTCCCGTTCCGTCGCCGCGACGAACCCGGCGTCGCGCAGCCGCAGGTTGGCGTGGGTGACGCGGCGGCTGCGGGTGAGCAGGTTGAAGGCGAACCGGTACGGCGGCTGGGCGGTGTATCCGGCCAGTTCCTCGAACCAGGTCAGACTGGCGTGCGCGGCGCGCTGGGTGGACCGTACGACGGGCTTGCGCTCGGCCTCGTAGGCGGTGAGCGCGGCGGCCAGGTCGGGCTGTTCGCGCAGGCAGGCGGCGAGCGCCAAGGCGTCCTCGACGGCGAGCTTGGTGCCCGAGCCGATGGAGAAGTGCGCGGTGTGCGCGGCGTCACCCAGCAGCACGATCTTTCCGGCGCTCCCGTGCCACCAGCGCTCGTTGACGACGGTACGGAAGGCGGTCCACTGCGAGCGGTTGCCGCGCAGGGTGTGCCCGCGCAGGGTCCCCGGGAACAGCTCGGCGCACCGCTCGGCCACGGCGCGCTCGTCGAGCCGGTCCAGCCCCGCGGCCCGCCAGACCTCCTCGCGGGCCTCGACGACGGCCGTGGAGCGGTCCGGAGCATAGGGGTAGGCGTGGAGCTGGAGGATGCCGTGCTCGGTCTCGGCGATCTCGAAGCGGAAGGCGTCGAGCGCGAAGTCGGCGGCGAGCCAGATGTAGCGGCAGCGGTGGGTGGTGAGGGTGGGCCGGAAGACGTCGGCGTGCGCGGTACGGGTGGCGCTGTGCACCCCGTCCGCGGCGATCACCAGATCGTGCCCGCGCGCCAGTTCGGCCGCCGGGGGCGCCTCGGTGCGAAAGCGCAGCACCACGCCGAGCTCGCGGCACCGCTGGTGCAGCACCGACAGCAGCGTACGGCGGCCGAGGGCGGCGAAGCCGTGCCCGGTGGAGGTGAGGGTGCGGCCGCGGTGGACGATCTCGATCGCGTCCCATCGCACCATGTGTGCGCCCAGGGTGGCGAAGACCTCGGGGTCGGCGTTCTCGATGCCGCCGACGGTCTCGTCGGAGAGCACCACCCCGAAGCCGAAGGTGTCGCCGGGCGCGTCCCGCTCGTAGACGGCGATGTGCCGCGCCGGGTCCAGCCGTTTGAGCAGCACCGCCGCGTACAGCCCTCCGGGGCCGCCCCCGATGACGGCCACCCGCAGCGGCCGGGTCCCTCCCGCCGTCGGACGGGCGGCAGCCGCAGCGTTCACGGCTGCCTCACCGGCCCTGCCAGTCGGGCGGCCGCTTCTCGGTGAAGGCGGCGTGGAACTCCTTGTAGTCCTCGCCGTGCATCAGCAACGCCTGGGTGGCCGCGTCGAGTTCGACCGCACCGGACAGCGGGAGGTCCAGTTCGGCCGTGAGCAGCGCCTTGGTCTGCGCGTGGGCGAGCGCGGGACCGTCCGCGAGCCGGCGGGCGAGGCCGTGCGCGGCCCGCGCCGTATCCCCCTCCTCCACCAACTGGCTCAGCAGCCCGATCCGTTCGGCCTCCGCGGCACGCACCGGCTCCCCCAGCATCAGGATGCGGGTGGCGTGCCCCAGCCCGACGACGCGGGGCAGCAGATAGGCGGCGCCCATGTCGCCGCCGGACAGGCCCACCTTGGTGAACAGGAAGGCGAACCGCGCCGTGGGGTCGGCCACCCGGAAGTCCGCTGCGAGGGCCAGCACCGCGCCGGCGCCCGCCGCCACCCCGTGCACGGCGGCCACCACGGGGAACGGCGCCTCTCTGAGGGCCCGTACGACCTGCCCGGTCATCCTGTTGAAGTCCAGCAGCCGGGCGGTGTCCATCCCGAGGGTGGCGCCGATGATCTCGTCCACGTCCCCGCCCGAACAAAAGCCGCGCCCCTCCCCCGCCAGCACCAGGGCGCGGGTGCGGTGGCGGTGGGACAACTCGGCGAGCAGGTCGCGCAGATCGGCGTACGCCTCGAAGGTCAGTGCGTTGAGCTTCGCGGGCCGTGCGAGCGTGACGGTGGTGACCCCGTCCTCCTCGTCGACCCGCAGATGCCGCCACTGGGCGGTGCGCTGCGCTGATCCGGTGAACGGGCTCATTCCGCAGCCTCCGTCGCTCGGTCGGCAAACCGCAGACCGCCCGCCCGGTCGCGCGGGCCGCCACCCGCTGAACGTATCACTGCTTCATGACTGTCGTCACGAGTGCGCGATACAGCGGGCGCGTTCGACAATCGGCGGGCGGCGGACGGCGGACGGCGGGCGGCGCGACAGTCGACTCGTCATCCGATCGAGGGAGCCCGCAGATGCGGGAACGGTTCGCCTGGCGGGACGTGCGTACGGTCGCCGACATGGGAGCGCCACAGCACGCCGGTGGAGCGGCAACTCTCGACGACCCCGGGCAGGCCGTCCGGACGCCGACCGTCAGCGCGCTGCGCCTGTCCGCCTTCCGCACACTGCGCGCCCGCACCGTCCCGCTCGGTCCCGTCACAGTGGTGACCGGTCCGAGCGGATGCGGCAAATCGACCGTCCTGGAGGCCTACGAGGCGCTGGCGCGGCTCGGGCAGGGCGGCGCGCTGGAGGAAGTGTTCGGGGCACGGGTGGCGCCGCCCGGTGACCCCTCTCCGTACGTACCGCGGGACGCCCGGCCCGACCGCCAGGGGCGGCGCGGATTCCGGCTCGGCTGCGCCGTGGCGGGCCCGGCCGGGCCGCTGCGCTTCGACGTCGCCGTGCAGGCCGAGCCCGAACTGCGGGTCGTGGGCGAGCGCTTGTCCCGCGCCACCGGTGAGACGCTGCTGGCCACGGCGCTGCGGGACCCCGCGCGGCGTGCCGTGTCGGCCACCTGCCGGGTGGCGGGCGCGACCCGGACGCTGCGGACGCCGTTCCCGGACGACCGGCTGACGCTGCCGCTGCTGCCGTTGCGGATGGCGGGGACGACGGCGGACGAGCGGGCACTGCTGGAGGCCGTCGAGCAGGTGGTCGTGGCCCTGCGATCGGTCTTCGCCTGCGACCCGGTGCCCGCCCGGATGCGGGGACCCGTCGCCGCGGGGGACGGCAGGCTGCGCGGCGACTGCGGAAACCTCGCCGATGTGCTGCGCCGTACGCGTGCGGAGTGCGCCACCCGGCATGCGGCGCTGCTGTCCGCGGTGCGGGAGGGGTGCGCGGGGGCGGTGACGGAGCTGTTCGCGGAGCCGGCCGGGCGGACCGGCAGCGGACTGGTGCGCGGCGTACTGGAGCACGGCGGCGGCGGACCGGCCACCCCGCTGGAGTGGCTGGGCGAGGGCGAGTTGCGGTTCGTGGCGCTGGCGCTGGTCCTGCTGACGGGTCCCGGTGTGCTGTCGGTGGAGACGGTGCACGAGGTACCGGCGGCGCGGCAGGCGCTCACGGTGCTGGCGGACGGACTGGACCGGGGACTGGACGGGCGGCAGACGGCCGAACTGCTGGCGCTGGCGCGCCGGATGGCCCGACGCGGCCATGTGCGGCTGCTGGCGACCGGCCCGGACCAGGGACCGCTGGCACAGGAGGCCGCGCGGACGGCGGACGTGACCCTGGTAGACCTTGGGAGGTGAACGAACAGCACGACGACACACAGGCGGCCGACCGGGACGCCCGGCGCAACGGCCAGGCCGAGACCCCCCGCACGGTCGCGGGACTCCAGCGGCGCCTCGCCCGGTTCGCGGCGGCACGGGACTGGGGGCAGTACCACACCCCCAAGAACCTGTCCGCGGCGCTGAGCGTGGAGGCGGGCGAACTGGTGGAGATCTTCCAGTGGCTGACGCCCGAGCAGTCGGCCCGGGTGATGGCGGACCCGGAGGCGGCGGCACGGGTGGAGGACGAGGTCGCCGATGTCCTCGCGTACCTCCTCCAGTTCTGCCAAGTGGTGGGCGTCGACCCCCTCGTGGCACTGGAAGCAAAGATCGAGAGGAACGAATCGCGTTTCCCGAAGCCCGGAAACGGTCACTCTATGGAGTGACGAAGTTATTCACACGAGCCTTTTATCCACGGAATTCCGAAACCTCCTGGCGGAGCTGGCCATTTGCAGTCACGCTGGGTAACGACCAGTGAGGGGTAGGCAGATGGATGCAGTCCGGCTCATCGCCGCCACGCGCCAGGCCCTCGCGCTCAGCGCGGACGTGTCCGACATCCTTGCCGAGGCCTGGCAGGCCCAGGCGCTGGCGGCGGCGGTCGGCAGCCATCTCGCGATCAGCGGCCCTCCGGCAGCGCGGTCGGAGGCACTGGGACTGAGCGAGGTGGGCGGCAGAGCCAACGGCTCCAGGAACCAGGCGCTGCGCGCGAGCGCCGTACGAGCCGCGCGGCTCTCGGTGATCGAGGACCCCCGGCGCACGCTGGACGACCTGGGCGCGCTGCTGGGCGAGGCGGGGGTCGCCCTGGTGGGTGTCGCGGTCACCGCGGAGGACGAGACGCTGTACTGGCAGTGCATGGAGGCCATCGACGCGGCGGACGAGTCGGGTGACAGGATCGCCTCGATCCTGCGCACCCTCTCCATGCGCGAGCGCGGCAGCCTGGCCTGAGCGCCCGGCGTCGGCGGGCCCGGGGAGCCCGCCGCGGCGGGCGGCTACGCGTCGGGCCGCGCGCCGAGTTCGTAACCCGCCTCCTCCACCGCCCGGCCGACCTCCGCGACACTCACGGCGGTGGTGCCGGTGACGGTGACGGTGTCGTTCTCGACGTCGACCGACACCCCGGTGACACCGGGGATGCGGGTCAACTCCTCGGTGACGGCATCCGCGCAGTGGCCGCAGGCCATACCGAGGACCGGATAGGTGCGGACGACCGGAGCACTCATGCCGCGGCCTCCGTCCCGGACGGGACGGTACGGGTCAGCATCCGGGCCTGCCGCAGCCGCCCGTCGGGCGCGAACCGGCCGAAGAAGCAGACCTCGATGGCGAGTTCCCGCTTGGGAGCCCGTACGTGCATCGTGTAGCGGGCGGCGAGCCGGTCCTCGGCCGCCAGCGCCTCATGGACCGACACCCGCAACTCGGGACGCTGCTTGCGCGTGGGACGGGTGTGGGCGATCAGCTTCTGACGGTCCATCCGGTGACCGTCGGTGATCTGCACGACGTCCGGGGTGTGGTAGCGGTCGACGATCACTCCGGCGTCCTCGTCGCTGCCCACCAGTTCGCCGTGGAACCCCGTGAGGAAGTCGGCGATGAAGCGGTGGGGGTCGGTTGCCTCGAACGGGTCCATACGGCCTCGGCTCCTTCTGCAAGTCTTACACGCTGTATGAGTTGCAAGGTAGGAGCCTCACGGTAGTTTTGACAAGATGTAAGAGATGACTCCCCCGCCCGATCCGAACCGCGCCCGGAACCGCCGCGCCGACGCCCGCCGCAGCAGGGCGTCGATCCTCCAGGCCGCGATCCGGCTGCTGAACGAGCGGCCCGACGCCAGCGTGGAAGCCATCGCCACCGCGGCAGGCGTGACCCGGCAGACCGTCTACGCCCACTTCCCCGCCCGCGAGCAGCTGCTGGCGGCCGCACTCGACCGGCTCACCGAGCAGACCGTCGCCGCCATGGCCGCCGCCGACCCGGACTCCGGACCGGCGGCGGACGCGCTGCTGCGGCTGCTCGACGCCGCCGAGCGGGCCGCCCGGGAGTATCCGGCCCTCACCCGGATGCTCAGCACCCTGCCCGCCGGCGCGCAGCAGGACGCCGAGCGCCACATACCGGTCGCCGAACTGCTGGAGCGCGTCGTGCGGCGTGGTCAGGCGATGGGCGAGTTCGACGACCGGCTCCCGGCGGGCTGGCTCGTGACCGCCACCATCGCCCTCGCTCACGCCGCCGACGCAGAAGCCGAAGCCGGACGACTGACCTGGCAGGAGGCCAGGGACACACTCCGCACCAGCCTGCTCCGTCTGCTGGGGGCGGACCGGGCGGCCGGTGCCGAGGGCACCCGCGCCGACCCCGGCGAGGGGCACACCGGCTGAGGAGGGCACCTGGCGAAGCGGGGACGGCGGCCAGGCAGGATGGGGACATGCGACTGCGAATCTTCACCGAGCCCCAGCAAGGGGCGGACTACGACACCCTGCTCAAGGTCGCGAAGGCCACCGAGGACCTCGGCTTCGACGCCTTCTACCGCTCCGACCACTATCTGGCCATGGGTGACTCCGACGGCCTCCCCGGTCCCACCGACGCCTGGATCACCCTGGCCGGGCTCGCCCGCGAGACGAGCCGTATCCGGCTGGGCACGCTGATGACCGCGGGCACCTTCCGGCTGCCGGGGACGCTGGCGATCCAGGTCGCACAGGTGGACGCCATGTCCGGCGGCCGGGTCGACTTCGGGCTGGGCTCCGGATGGTACGAGGCGGAGCACACCGCCTACGGCATCCCCTTCCCCAAGGAGAAGTTCGGCCGGCTGGAGGAGCAGCTGGAGATCATCACCGGGCTGTGGCAGACCCCCACCGGCGAGAAGTTCGACTACGAGGGCACCTACTACCAGCTCAAGGACTGCCCCGCGCTGCCCAAGCCGTACCAGGAGCGGATCCCGGTCCTGGTCGGCGGCTTCGGTGCCAAGCGCACACCGCGCTTGGCGGCCCGGTACGCGGACGAGTTCAACGTGCCGTTCGGCTCGCTGGCCGACAGTGAGCGGCAGTTCGACCGGGTACGGGCCGCCGCCGAGGAGCGCGGCCGTGCCGCTTCCGAGCTGGTCTACTCCAACGCCCTGGTCGCCTGCGTCGGCAAGGACGACGCCGAGGTGGCCCGCCGCGCCGCGGCCATCGGACGGGAGGTGGCCGAGCTGAAGGAGAACGGCCTGGCGGGCACTCCCGAGGAGGTCATCGACAAGATCGGCCGCTACGCCGAGCTGGGCAGCTCCCGGATCTATCTGCAGATCCTCGACCTGAGCGATCTGGACCATCTGGCGCTGATCGCCGACCAGGTGCAGGCCAAGCTGTCGTGACCCCCGACGCCGCGCCCCCGCTCGCCCACGCCCTCGCCGCGGGCGCCGTCCTGCTGGACGGCGGCCTCTCCAACCAGTTGGAGGCGCAGGGCAACGATCTGTCCGACGAGCTGTGGTCCGCCCGGCTGCTGGCCGAGGCACCACAGGAGATCGAGGCCGCACACGTCGCCTATGTGCGCGCCGGCGCCCGGGTGCTGATCACCGCCGGCTACCAGGCGTCCTTCGAGGGCTTCGGGCGGCGCGGGATCGGGGTGCGGGAGGCCGGGGCGCTGTTCGGGCGCAGCGTCGAGCTCGCCCGTACGGCGGCCGCCGGCGCGACCGGCGAACCCGTGTGGGTGGCGGGGTCGGTCGGCCCCTACGGTGCCGTGCTCGCCGACGGCAGCGAGTACCGCGGCCGGTACGGGCTGAGCGTCGAGGAGCTGACCGCCTTCCACCGGCCGCGTATCGAGGCGCTGGTGGCGGCGGAGCCGGATGTGCTCGCGCTGGAGACGGTGCCGGACGTGGTGGAGGCCGAGGCACTGCTGCGGGCAGCGGACGGCTGCGGGGTGCCGGTGTGGCTGAGCTACACGGTGGCGGACGGCCGGACCCGTGCCGGTCAGGCGCCGGCTGAGGCCTTCGCCGTGGCGGCCGGCAATCCGCAGGTGCTCGCGGTCGGGGTCAACTGCTGTGCGGCCGACGAGGTCGGCGGGGCGCTGGAGGCGGCCGCTGCGGCATGCCCGGGTGTGCCGCTGGTCGCCTACCCGAACAGCGGCGAGGGCTGGGACGCCGGGCGCGCGGCCTGGACAGGTGCGGCATCGTTCGACGCGGCGCTCGCCGCCGAGTGGGTGGCGCACGGCGCACGGCTGATCGGCGGCTGCTGCCGGGTGGGCCCCGACGACATCACCGCGCTGGGAGACAAGTTGCGGCAAGCCAGCTGAATACAGCGCCCCTCAGGGGCGCGGGGAACCGCTCCCCCAAGCCACAAACCGACCCGCAGACCGGGAATAACCTCCAGGGGCACCCCCTCCCCGCAAACCCCGTGAATCACAGGCGTCCTCGCAAAGCGGCTGACGCTCCGCGAGGATTGCCGCATGGGATTCCATGTCGACTCCGAGACCGGGCGGCTGCGCCGCGTCATCGTGCACCGGCCGGGGCTCGAACTGAAGAGGCTCACCCCGACCAACAAGGACGACCTCCTCTTCGACGATGTGCTGTGGGTGCGCCGGGCCCTCGAAGAACATGACGCGTTCGCCGACACCCTGCGCGAACTCGGCGTCGAGGTGCACCTGTTCGGCCGACTGCTCGCTGAGGTGCTCGATGTACCCGCGGCCCGGTCCCTCGTCCTGGACCGGGTCTTCGACGAGAAGGAGTACGGCCTGCTGGCCACCGACCATCTGCGGGACTCCTTCGACCGGCTGCCGACGGCTCAGCTGGCCGAGGCGCTGATCGGGGGCATGACCAAGCGGGAGTACCTGGAGCGCTGCGCCGAACCGGCCTCCGTGCGCTTCCATGTGATGGATCCGGACGACTTCCTGCTCGCCCCGCTGCCGAACCACATCTTCACCCGCGACACCTCCGCCTGGGTCTACGACGGGGTGTGCATCAACGCGATGCGGTGGCCGGCGCGGCAGCGCGAGACCGTCCACTTCGAAGCCGTCTACCGGCACCATCCGCTCTTCACCGCGTCCGGGGAGGGCGGGACCACCTCCGGGGAGGGCGGGGGCTTCCACACCTGGGCGGGCGGCCAGTCGGCGTACCCCGCCACCATCGAGGGCGGCGACGTACTGGTGCTGGGCAACGGCGCCGTGCTGGTCGGGATGAGTGAGCGGACCACCCCGCAGGCTGTCGAGACGCTGGCCCACGGGCTGTTCGCGCAGGGCTCGGCGCGCTCGATCGTGGCACTCGACATGCCCAAGCGCCGCGCCTTCATGCATCTGGACACGGTGCTGACGATGGTCGACGGGGAGACCTTCACCCAGTACGAGGGCCTGGGCATGCTCCGCTCGTACACGATCGAGCCGGGCTCGGGCCTGTCCGAGCTGAAGGTCTCCGACCATGCGCCCGCGCACATGCACCGCGCCATCGCCGCCGCGCTGGGGCTGGACCGGATCCGGGTGCTGACGCCGACGCAGGACGTGCGCTCGGCGGAGCGGGAGCAGTGGGACGACGGGTGCAACGTGCTGGCCGTCGAGCCCGGTGTGGTGCTGGCGTACGACCGGAACGTGACGACCAACACCCATCTGCGGCGGCAGGGTGTCGAGGTGGTGGAGATCCCCGGTGGCGAGCTGGGGCGGGGACGTGGTGGGCCGCGCTGTATGAGCTGCCCGGTGGAGCGCGACCCGGTCGTATAGGAATTCCGGAGACCGTATACAATTGCGGCCGCAATCGTCAGCGCGTGCAGCTAGGAGCCCTCATGGCAGCAGACCTCACAGGCCGCCACTTCCTCAAAGAGCTGGACTTCACACCGGAGGAGTTCCACGGCCTGGTCTCGCTCGCGGCCGTGTTGAAGGCCGAGAAGCGGGCGGGTGCCGAGCGCCCACGGCTGCCGGGGCGCCATATCGCGCTGATCTTCGAGAAGGCCTCCACCCGCACGCGCTGCGCGTTCGAGGTCGCCGCCGCCGACCAGGGAGCGCGCACCACCTATCTCGACCCCACCGGCTCGCACCTGGGCGCGAAGGAGTCCGTGAAGGACACCGCGCGGGTGTTGGGCCGGATGTTCGACGGGATCCAGTACCGCGGCAGCGGACAGGAGGTCGTCGAGGAGCTGGCCGCACACGCCGGGGTGCCCGTCTACAACGGGCTGACCGACGAGTGGCACCCCACCCAGATGCTCGCCGACGTACTCACCATGACCGAGCACGCACCGGGGGCACCGGGGCGGGCTCCGTCCGAGTTCGCGTACGCCTACCTGGGCGACGCGCGCAACAACATGGGCAACTCCTACCTGGTCACCGGCGCACTGCTGGGGATGGACGTGCGTATCGTGGCGCCGCGCTCGCTGTGGCCCGAGGAGTCGGTGACGGCGCGGGCACGGGAGCTGGCCGAGCGCACCGGTGCGCGGCTCACCCTGACCGAGGACGTGGCGGAGGGCGTGCACGGCGCGGACTTCCTCACCACGGACGTATGGGTCTCGATGGGCGAGCCCAAGGAGGTCTGGGACGAGCGGATCGCGCTGCTGCGGCCGTACGCGGTGACCATGGACGTGCTGCGGGCGACCGGGAACCCGCAGGTGCGCTTTCTGCACTGCCTGCCCGCCTTCCACGACCTGGGCACGTCCGTGGCCCGGGAGATCCACGAGCGCCACGGGCTGACCTCCCTGGAGGTCACCGACGAGGTGTTCGAGTCGGAGTACTCGGCCGTCTTCGACCAGGCCGAGAACCGGCTGCACACGATCAAGGCCGTCATGGTGGCGACACTGGGCTGAGGCCGCGCCGCCCGCCCCACCGTGTGTGCATAGTCATACGGAGGAGCGCGGGATCATGCAGAATCCGCCGTTACGATGGACGCAACCTCGAAGGGTCCGGGCCACCGCCCGGGCCCTTCCCTGTGTCCCCGTGCACGTCCGCGTGTGCACGCCACCCCTGTGCACACCCCAGCACCGCCCTGGAAGTCCCATGCCCCGCACCGGCCTGCGTCTGAAATCCCCCGATCTGCTGGTCGCCGAATCCGGCGCCGATCTGGAGGGACACGGCCTCAAGCGCACCCTCGGCCCGTTCCAGCTCGTGTGCTTCGGCATCGGCGCGATCGTCGGCACCGGTATCTTCGTCGGCCTGTCCGACACCGTGGCCGAAGCCGGGCCCGCCGTCCTCATCTCCTTCATCCTGGCCGCGCTGACCTGCGTCTTCACCGCCTTCTCGTTCGCGGAGCTGGGCGGCGCCATCCCGGTCTCGGGCAGCTCCTACTCCTACACGTACGCCTCCCTCGGAGAGCGCGCGGCGTTTCTGGTGGGCTGGTGCCTGCTGCTGGAGTACGGGGTCTCCGTCTCCGCGGTCGCCATCGGATGGGGGCAGTACCTCAACGAACTGCTGGACAACACCGTCGGCTGGCGTATCCCCGCCGCCCTCGCCCAGGCGCCCGGACACGGCGGGGTCGTCAACGTGCCCGCCGTCGTGGTGATGCTGCTCGCCGCGGTACTGCTGGTGCGCGGTGTGCGGGAGAGCGCACGCGCCACGGCCGTGATGGCGGTGATCAAGGTCGGCATCCTGGTGCTCTTCTGCGCCATCGCGCTGACCGCCTACGACGCCGGAAACCTGACACCCTTCGCCCCCGCGGGCATCGGCGGCATCGGGGCCGGTGCCTCGCTGGCCTTCTTCTCCTTCATCGGCTTCGACGCGATCTCCACCGCCGGTGAGGAGGTCAAGAACCCGCGCAAGAACATTCCGCTGGCCATCCTGGTGACCATCGGCTGCGTCGCGCTGCTCTACTGCCTGGTGTCGGTCGCCGCGATCGGCGCCATGCCCTGGGAGCAGGTCGGCGGCAAGCCCGCCGCCCTCTCGCTGATCGTCGACCGCGCCACCGGCTCGGGCGTCGGCTCGACCGTGATCGCGCTGGGTGCCGTCGTGGCCATCGCCTCGGTGGTGCTGGCGGTGATGTACGGGCAGACCCGCATCCTGCTGTCCATGTCGCGTGACGGGCTGGTGCCACGGGTGTTCGAGCGGGTCTCACCGAAGACCTCCACCCCCGTCGCCAACACCTGGATCGTCGCGGTCGTCTTCGCCGTCCCGGCCGCCGTGGTGCCGCTGGACGTGGTGCTGGACATGACGGTGATCGGCACGCTGGCGGTCATGGCCGTGGTGAACATCTGCGTACCGGCCCTGCGCCGCTCCCACCCCGGGCTGCAGCGCAGGTTCCGGGTGCCGCTCTACCCGGTGGCGCCACTGCTGGGCGTGGCCTTCAGCCTGTATCTGATGTGCGGACTGCCGCTGGTGACCTGGGTCCAGTTCGCGGTCTTCCTGGCGGTCGGAGCACTGCTGTACACGCTCTACGGGCGCCCGCGCTCGCGGCTGGCCCGCGACGCGGAGGCCGGCCCGACGGAGGCTGCCACCTCTTCGGTCCGGTAGGTCCTACGCATCGTCGCTGGGGCGCGGGCCCTCCGGGCCGTCGGGGCCGATCCGGACCAACCGTTCCACGCGAACGAGCCGCAGCCGGCGCTCCGCGAAGCACAGTTCGATGCCGCGCTCGGCGTCGAGCCGGTCGGCGGCCTCCTTGTAGAGGGCACGGGACACCTCGTCCAGCCCCCGCGTCGCGGGGGTCAGCACCCGCAGCCGCATGGTGAGGGCGTCGCGGGCCTCCTGCGGGGTGCCGCTGTCGCCGGTCTCCGCACGCCAGGCACCGCCCTCCCCCTCGGCGAAGAGGAAGGCGGGCGGCAGCAGCACGCCCCCCGGATGGGTGACGGCGGCCCGCCGCGCGTCCTCGCGGACCCGGGGCTCGTCGCCCTCACGGTGGGCGAGGGCCAGCAACTCCGCCTTGAGGACTCCCTCGGAGGGGCCGGTGGGGGCTGCCGCGTCCAGGACGAACCCCTCGGTGCGGTCGGGCAGCCGGCCGGTGGCGCCGGGCTCCACCGGGTCGGGGTCGGAGGGACGCGGCGGTTCGGGGCCCTCGGGCCCGGAGCGGACGACGTTCTGCGCGCGTACGATCCGGTGGCGCTCACCGAGTACGGTCAGCTCGTCGGGCGCTTCCCGGTCGAGGTGTTCGGCAGCCGCCCGGCAGGCGGCGCCGGTCTCTCTGTCGCCCGCCTCCCCAGCCTCGTGGGCGCGGCGTCCGAGGTGCGAGCCCAGCCCGTCGCGGGCGCCCTGCGGGGTGGGCGAGCCGAAGTACGACAGCAGCTGCCAGCCGCCGCCCTCCTCCTCGCTGCGCTCCCTGGCCGGGCCGAAGACCGGGCGGAAGCCCAGCAGCACGGGATAGCGTTGCCGCGCCGACCAGGCCTCCTCGTCCGCCATGGCGGCCACCGGCTCCGCCGCAGGAGCCACCCTGATCGTCCGGTAGGACCGTACGCGGTCCGCCGCGTCACCCGCCCCGTCACACTCTCCCCGCATGCGGCAAGTATGCGCATGACTACCGTACGTACGGGGCAAGTTCGTGATACTCCCGCGCCGCGCCCCTCCGTGCCGCGGTTCGCGTGCCGGTGCCCAGGGCACTGCGGTAAGGGACGAATTGGCGCAACAGGCGCGGAGCGGGACGAGAGGACGGGTGAGATCGGATGCGCGTGGGAGTGCTACGGGCCGTGGGCGCGGTGACGGCCTGCTACGGAGTCGTCGTCGCCGCCCGTCCCCAGCTGCTGGCCAGGCCCTCCGGACTGGTGGACGAGGCCGGGCGGACCGCCGATGCCACCCGTACCTCGCTGCGTCCACTGGCCTGGCGGGACGCGGCAGGCGGGCTGGCTCTCGTACTGGCGCCCGAAGGCCCCGCGCTGACCACCGCCGCCTGGCTGCGGATCGCGGCGGACCTGGGCGACGCCGTACTGCTCGGCGCCACGCTGCCCCGGGCCGCCCGCGCCAAAGCGGTCGCCGTCTCCGTGGGCTGGGGTGCGCTGTCGGTGGCGGCGCTGTGCGCGGACCGGACGCGCTCGCCGGGCGGTGACGGCGGCCCGCCGCTACGCTCATGACATGGGTGGTCGGCGCCGTCATGCGCGGCCGGCGAGCGCCGACGATCTGCTCTCGCAGCTCGGGCGGCTCACCGCCAGGGTCCGTGAGGAGGTCGAGGTCCAGCGCGCCCGGGTCGAGCTGGCCGAGGCACTGCAGCGCGGAATGCTCCCCTCCACCCTGCCGACCGCACCGGGACTGCGCGTCGCGGCCCGCTACGCGCCGGCACGCAACGGCCTGGACATCGGAGGCGACTGGTACGACGGCTTCCTGCTGTCCGACGGGACCCTCGGCTTCTCCGTGGGTGATGTGCAGGGGCACGACGTGGAGGCCGCCGCCTACATGGGCCAGGTGCGGATCGCGCTGCGCGCGGTGGCCGCCATGGGCACCACCGACCCGGGCGAGATCCTCCACTCCGCCAACGAGCTGCTCGTCGCGACGGACAATCCGCTCTTCGCCACCTGCATCTTCCTGCGCTTCGACCCGCGCACCTGGAGCGTGCACACCGCGCGTGCCGGACACACGGGCGCGGTCTGGGCGCGGGCCGACGGAGTGTACGGGGTCATCGACCATCCCCCGGAGGAGATCGGCCTGCCGCTGGCCGTTCTGCCGGGCCAGGGCTACATGGTCACCGAATACCGCTTCACCCGGCCCGGCGCTCTGGCGCTGCTGACCGACGGAGTCGTGGAGGGGCCCCGGTTCCCCCTGGAGGAGGGCCTGCAGCGGGTGGCACAAGTGCTGCACGACGGCGTCCGCGACGACCCCGAGGTGCTCGCGGACCGCGTCATGGAGGTGGCGGAGCAGACCGGGCACACCGATGACGCCGCCGTGCTGGTGCTCAGCTATGAAGGGCCGGAGGCGTGTCAGACGGCCGGTGCGGCGCCGGGCGTTGTCTGATGAACAGGTGGCACCCAGCGAGACGACGCCAAACCGGACACCGGGACCCTCCTCCGCACTCGATGCCGCCCAGCGGTGGCCGGGCGGCATCAGGGGGAGGCTGTTCGCGGCGTACCTGCTGCGCCTCGTCGTCCTCGCCCTGTGCTACTACGCGGGCGGCAGGCTCGGCCTGCTGTGGAAGGTCGCGGTAGAGGGGGCGATCGTCACCCCGTTCTGGCCGCCGACCGGGATCGCCGTCGCCGGTCTGCTCTTCTTCGGCCTGCGGGTATGGCCGGGGGTGGCCCTCGGTGCGCTGCTGGTGCTCCTCACCATGGGGCCGCTGAGCTGGACGGCGCTGGGTTCGGTCGCGGGCAGCACACTCGGCCCGCTCCTGGCGTGTGTCCTGCTGCGCCGCGTGGGCTTCCGCGAGCAGGTCGACCGGCTCAGGGACGGGGTGAGCCTGGTCTTCCTCGGAGCGTTCCTCGGCATGGCGGTGAGCGCGACCGCGGGCTGTCTGATGCTGGTCGCGGGCGACAACCTCCGGCTGTCGGAGTTCTGGCCGGTCTGGTCGGCCTGGTGGGCCGGCGACGCGGTGGGCGTACTGGTCGTCACCCCGCTGCTGCTGTCCCTGCCCAAGCTGGGGCGGCCGCGCAGCTGGCTGCAGGCGACGGAGGCGGTGGGACTGGGCGCGGCGACGGTGGCGGTCGCCGTCGTGGTGACCCGGGCACCGATCGACCTGCTGTTCCTGGTCTTCCCGCTGCTGGTGTGGGCCGCGCTGCGGTTCCGGCTGGTGGGCAGCGCGGTGAGCACGACGATCCTCGCGGTCGCCGCGACCGGGGCCGCGACCGACCGGACCGGGGTCTTCGCCCGGCAGGACCTCATCACCGACATGGTCACCCTCCAGGCCCTCAACGGCTCCGCCGCACTGACCACGCTGCTGCTGGCCGCCGTCACCGCCGAGAAGCACAACACCCACCGCAGGATCGCCGCCGCCTGCGACGACCTCGCCGAAATGGTGGAGGTCCTCGCCCCTCAGGGCCGTGGCCCCCGTTCCTTCCCCGCGGGCGGCCGTACGGGGCAACGCCAGGGCTAGAGTCCCCCCATCGTGGCCGCGCCGACCGCCGACCGCCGACCGCCGTCCGGCCCCGGCCGCGCCGTCGCCGGAGACCGCCTCGTCGTCGGAGACCACCCCTTCGTCGGCGACCGACCCGTCCGCTGTCAGCTCGGCTGTCGCCCCCTTTGTCACCCGGCCAGATGGCCGATCAGGTCCGGACCTGCCGGATAGGGAGGTTCGGCGGGCAGCAGGGCGCGAGCGGTGTCCAACGCGCCTTCCCGTACGGCAGCGTGCACCCGGCGGGCGAGTGGGGTGACGTCGGTGAGGGAGACCGTCCACTCGTCGGCGTACCGGCGCGCGGCCTCACCCGCCAGACCGAGCTGGAGGGAGCGGTACGGCAGCGGACGCAACTGCAGGTCGCGTTCGGGGTCCCACTGCACCCGGGCCGGCGCCTGACGCAGCTGCCGCTGCCACTGGGTGCGGTCGGCGTGCCGTTCGGCGTCGTAGTGCGACAGGCAGGCGTGGCGCAGTGCCCACTCGAAGCCCTCGCGGGTGATCTCCACGGCGAGGACCGTCTCCTGGTCCTGCTTGGTGGCCCAGCCGCAGCGGTACATCATCCACAGGAAGGACGGCTTGATCCACGTCATCCGGTCGCGCTTCCACTCCGCCGGGAACCGCCCCTCGCGGACCGCGGGCAGCCCGATCCGGGGCGCGTACGCCTGGTAGACGGTGACCGTGGACGCCGTGTGCGCAGCCCGTATCCGGTACTTGGGTTCTTCCGACACAGCGTCCAGGGTCGCCGCAGCCGGCCGCACCTGCCAGCGATTTACGGCGCCCAGAACGTCACGGGCACGTACGAGCCGTCACAACCGTCGTACGAGCCGTCAGAGGAGCTCCAGCGGGCGCTTGCGGGTGGGCGGCGGGAACGCCTCGTCCAGCGTGGCACGGTCCTCGTCGGTGAGGCGCAGGTCGGCCGCCGCCCGGTTCTCCTCGACGTGGCCGCGTGTGGACGCCTTCGGGATCGCGACGACGTCGTCGTGCCGCAGCACCCAGGCCAGCGCCACCTGCGCGGGAGTGGCGCCGTGCGCGTCGGCGACCGAGCGCAGCGCGGGGTGGTCGAGCAGCCTTCCCTGCTCCACGGGCGAGTAGGCCATCACGGGCACCGACAGCTCGCGGCAGCGGGGCAGCAGATCGAACTCGGGGCCGCGCCGGGAGAGGTTGTAGAGGATCTGGTCGGCGGCGGGCACCGCGCCTTCGGGCAGGTCGGCCAGGTCGTCGGTGTCCAGGTTGCTCACGCCCCAGTGACGGATGTCGCCCGCTCGGACCAGGCCTTCCAGCGCCTCGACCGTCTCCGCCAGCGGGACACCGCCCCGCCAGTGCAGCAGATACAGATCGATGTGGTCGGTGCCCAGTCGGCGCAGGCTCGCCCGGCAGGCTTCGACGGTGCCGTGCCGGTCGGCGTTGGAGGGCAGCACCTTGCTGACGAGGAACACCTCGTCCCTGCGGCCTTCGACGGCCTCGCCGACCAGTTCCTCGGCGGCGCCGCTGCCGTACATCTCGGCCGTGTCGATGAGCGTCATGCCCAGGTCGATACCGGTGCGCAGCGCGTCCAACTCCTCGGCCCGCCGGGAGGGATCGTCACCCATGTGCCAGGTGCCCTGGCCGAGGGCCGGGACGAGGGCACCGGAGGGAAGGTTCACTGTGCGCACGACGTTCACGGTCCTTTCCTGCGAAGGCGACTTGCCGGCTCCCCCTCATGATCGCTCAGGCCGGGACGCCGTCCGGTATCCGCCTGCCGTTGGCGAGGCCCGCGGGGTCGAGCCCCAGCGCCACGGCGGCCGTGGCGCCCACATCGGCGAGGCTTTCGGCGTCCGGCAGCAGTTCCACCCCGGGTACCCCGGGACGGTGGATGAGCACGGGCACGTACTCGCGGGTGTGGTAGGCGTGCCCGATCGTCGGATCGTTGCCGTGGTCGCCGGTGACGACCAGGCGGTCACCGGGCCGGTCCAACAGCGCGACCAGCGCGGCCAGCCCCGCGTCGACCTGCTCCAGGATGCGCGCGTACCGCTCCGGGTCCCGCTGATGGCCCGCCAGATCGCTCTCCTGCACATTGGCGACGACCAGCGACTCGCCCCCGGCGCGCACCGCCTCCATGGTGTGAGCCAGGACGTCGGCCGTGGGCACCGCGGGACGGCGGACGGCCGCCTCGCACGCCAGGATGTCCGCCGCCTTGCCGACGAGCGTCACCGGGATCCCGGCCCGCGCCGCCAGTTCGGGAAGCTGCCGGGTGTGGTCCGACTCCACGCCCAGATGCTGTACCTGGAGGCCGTCGTGCCGGTAGAACCCGCTCGCCGGGGTGTCCAGGCCGACCGTGCCGCCGTCGCCCTCGCGGACGAAGCCGCGCAGCGGTCCGTCGGCGTGGCCACCGACCGCGATGACCCGCGCGACGGGCGCCACCGCCCGCACCGTCCGGGCGACGGCCAGGATGCCGTCGAAGCCGAGGTCTTCCAGGCGGGCCGAGGCGTTCCAGTTGATGCCGGGATCCGCCTCCAGGTTGTCGTGCACGAGCACACTGCCGTCGACCAGCAGCAGCGGCCTGCCGTCCAGGAGTTCGACCCGGTGGCCCGCCGCGCGCAGCGCCGCCGTGACCTGAGCCAGGTGATCGGCGAGACGGGCGACCGTCACCCGGCTGAAGTCCGCGCCCATCATCGTCTGGTGGCCGGCGAACGTGTCGGCACCCGGGTAGCCGAGCGCCGCCCGGCCCGCCGCGACCGGCAGCCGGGTACGGCGGGCGAGGTCGCGGTGCGGATGGACCAGCCCGAGGCCCAGCGCGCCCAGCACCGGCAGCCGCAGCGGCCGTCCGAACGCCTCGCGGGCGTGGTCGAGCACATGGCCGCAGGTGTCGGCGGCTGCGTCGCCGGGACGCAGCGCCCCGGCGTCCGGCATCGCGCCGATACCGAACCCGTCGACGACGACGATGACGGTCCGCCCCCGGCCGTACCGTGCGTCGGTGCCCTCCTCCGGCCGCCCCGGGGCTTCCTGAGGCACGCCGCGCTCGTCCTCCCGCGCGCCGTGCGCCCCCTCCGGCACGCCGTGCGCCGCCGCGGTCACAGCGCCCTCCCCCAGGTGTCGTAGAGCCCGGCCAACCGCGGCCTGCCGGACGCGATTCCGGCCACCACCGCGACCGTGGAGCGGGTCACGAAGATCTGCGTACGGAAGGCCAGCAGCGCCGTGTCTCCGGCGCGCACCCGGCCACCTGCCTCGGGTGCGGCCAGCAGCCGGTAGTAGTCGATGTTCTCGGGCGGCGCGTCCTGCACATCCAGACGGTGTCCGGTGCGGGGCAGCAGCGCGGAGTCGATCCGCGCACGAGGGTAGAACCCGCCGCCGAACACCGCGGGACGACCGTCGGCCAGGGTGTGCGCGACCTCCGTCACATACACATACGCGGGCCGCTCGGGCTGACCGGTGTCGCGTGCGTGCAGCGGGGTGGTACCGGTCAGCGCGTGGCCGGGCTCGCCGTGGGTGGCGCCGAGCCGGGCGAGCAGCGGCAGGCTGGCCATGGAGGTGGCGCTGGGGGCGCTGAGCTTGAGGTCCCGGTGTCCGCGCGCGGCCAGCAGTTCGCGGGCCTTGACGGCCAGATCGAAGGTGGGGGTGGGGGTCGGGGCGCCGGTCTCCGGGTCGCACAGCACGCAGGGGAACGCGGTGACGCCCGCGATCCTGATGCCCGGGAGCCGTTCGGCCTCCTCGGCGAACGCGTCCAGAGCGGACAGCGGGACGCCGCCCTCCTGCCCCGGGTAGACCACCCCGGCCGCGCCTTCGAGCCGGACCAGCACGTCCTGGACGAAGCCGAGGCGCTGGGCCGCCGCCGAGACGGCGCGTGCGTTGGCCGGATCGAAGACCGTGACGGCCTCCGGCCTCCAGCCGAGCATCTCGGGCAGCGCGCGGTGCGGGATTTGCACCAGGTGGCCCAGATTGCCGGCCCGGGCGCCGGCGGCGTGCAGCGTACGGGCCTCGGCGGGGTCGATCGCGGCGAAGGCGGGGATGGCGTGGGAGACGGCCCGGATCAGCTCCGGGTTGCGGCCGAACTGCTTGACGACGAACCAGAGGGACAGGCCGAGCCGTTCGGCCTCGTCCGCGAGGAGGGTGGCGTTCTCCGCGACGGCGTCCAGGTCCATGACGTAGGTGTCGGGTGGGATCTCGCCGCGCCGGTGGAGGTCGGCCGCGGTGTCGGCCAGCTCCGGATTGCGGGCGAGGAGGCTGTCGAGGAACACGTCAGTCCTTTGTGCGGTGCTCTTGTGTTTCTGTGCGGTGCTGCGGTGCTGCCGCGCGGTGCGGCGCCGATTGAGCGGACGGCTCGTCGCCGATCGCCTCCAGGGAGTGGCGCAGAATGTCGAGAACCAGCTCGGCACCGGCGCGCATCGGATTGATACGGACCACCCAGTCGGCCAGCTCCGGCGCGTCGTCCAGAGCCGAGCTGGACATGCGGTAGAAGAGCGGCGCGATCTCGTACCGGGAGTTGGAACCCACCGGATAGGGCGCGGCACCGAACCGGGCGGCCACCTCGGGAAGGTGCCCGGCGACGGGTGCGTCGAGCTGGACGAGCAGGCATCTGTCCTGCGCGTTGGCGATCCGTACGTCGGCGACCCCGGGCACCTCTCCGGCGGCCAGGCGTTCGGCGACCTCGGCGCCCACGCGGGACTGCACGGCCCACAGCACCGGCACATGCGTGAGCGCGCGCAGCGCGTCGAGCGCCTGGTGGCCCTGGACCTGGCCGCCGCCGGAGTAGTTGTCGGCATGCACCCGGGCCACCAGGTCGCCCGCCCCGACGACGGCGCCGACACCCTCGGGACCGTGCAGCTTGAACAGCGAGAAGCAGGAGGCGTCCGCGCCCAGTTCGACACCGGAGGCGGGCACCCGGAAGACGGCGTAGTTGTCGTCGACGAGCGTGCGGACCCCGGCCGCGCGGCAGGCGGCCAGCACCTCCCCCGGATCGTAGGAGTCGGCGAGGCGCTGCCGGGTGTGCTGGACATACGCCCAGCCGAAGCGGCCGGAGGCCAGCGCTTCCCGCAGCGCGTCGAGGTCGTTGAAATCGACGGGGACCGTCTCGACGCCGAGCCCGCGCAGGGTGACGGCGGTGGTGCGGTAGACGGGCGCCCGGTGGATGAGCAGCGGCTCGCCCGGCCCCACTGCGGCGCCGAGGGCGGCCCGGATCGCGCCGGTGCCCGCGCCCTGCACGAGCGCGGCGTCCTCGGCGCCGAAGTAGGCGGCCAGCACCGCCTCGACGCCCGCTGTGGTCCGTGGCCGCCCGATTCCGGGCACCACTCCGGAGTCGGCGGCGAACAGCTCCGGCCCGGTGAAGTGCGCGGCGGTTGCCTCCAGCAGCCGGAACTGCCGCGCGACCGCCTCCTCCACCGGGACGGTGGCCAGCGGGAACGTGCGGGGCAGCGGCGGGGGCACCGGACCGGGGCCGGCGGATGGGGTGACTGCCGTCTCGGCCATCTCAGATCTCCTCGGGGCTCGCGCCGGTCAAAAAGCGCAACGGGTTGCGCCGGGTCATCAGATCGATCAGGTCGTCGTCCACCCCCGCGGCGCGAGCGGCGGGCAGGAAGGAGCGGAACAGATGGCCGTAGCCCTGGCCGCCCTCGGTGCGCAGGTAGCCGTGACGGGAGATGTCGCAGCTGAGCAGCGCCCGGTCGGCGTGCCCGGCCTCCAGGAACGCGAGGAGCAGCCGCAGCCGCATCTCGTCGCTCTGATAGCTCTCCTTGCCGACGGTGTCGAAGGCGACGTAGGCCCCCTCCTCGGCGAGCCGCCGGTGGACGGCCGGGGCGGCGAGGAGGTCCTGGTGTCCGACGCAGATCCGGTGCGGAGCGAGCCCGGCCCCGGTCAGCACGTCGAGTTGGGCGAGCCCGCCGTGACCGAGCTGGGCGTGGGTGGCCACGGACAGGCCGGTGGCGGTGGCCGCCCTGGCGGCGGCCCGCAGCGAGCGGGTCTCCGGCTCGCTGGGAACCTCACCGTGGCTGCCCACCTCGCCGAGCACACCGGGACGGATCCCGGTCGGCCTTCCGTCAGGGCCGGCGATCCCGTCGCGGATCTCCCCCACAAGGGTGGCGGTGAGCTGTTCGACGGAGGCGCCGGCCAGGTCGGACGCCGGGTGGAACGGCTCGTAGTACCACCCGGTCGCGGCGACGACGGCCACCCCGCTCTCCTCCGCGATCCGGGCGAGCGCGCCCGGATCGCGGCCCATGCCCCGGCAGGTCTGCTCGACGACGAGGCAGAGCCCGAACTCCTCGCGCAGCTCGGCGAGCTCGCGGCCGACCGCCGGGCCGTGCCGCCGCGCGTCGAGGACGGCGGCGCCGTCGCCCTTGAGGTCCAGGTCGAGGACCAGGTGCTCATGGGTGAGGGCGGGGCCGGTCACGGACGCGGCGGACAGCGGGCCCGCAACGGTGTGCAGCAGTGGTGCGGAGCTGTGGGGGGTGGCGCTGGTACTCATGTGGCCTTCCTGGTGGCAGCGCGGCCTCGGCGCCGACGGGGTGGGATCAGCCCTTGACGGGGGTGAACAGGTCGAGCCAGTAGAGGACGTTGAGCAGAACACCGCCGACGATCACAGCGGCGGGGGCGGCCGCCATCCGGACCACCGGGCGGCCCATCGCCTCGTTGAGCAGATAGAGCCCACCCACGACGAGGATGCCGAGGCCGGCGCCCATCGCGTTGGCCGCCATCAGCGAGCCGAAGAGGATGGCCAGGTGGAGGCTGTCGGTGATGGCGCTGCGCAGATGCTCGGACGAGTCGCGGACGCTGGGCAGCTTGCCGAGCACCTTGCCGATGGAGGACAGGGCCATGACCTCGATGGCGAAGACGGCCGCTCCGGCTATCGCCGCCAGCACCGGGTTCGGCATCAGATAGCCGATCGGGTAGGCGATCGTGAAACCGGCGATGCCGTAGGCACCGGAGGCCAGCGCCGTCGTCGCGATCAGCGGGATGAAGCCGAAGAAGCGGTAGAAGTCGACCTGCGCGGCCTCGGAGATGTTGCCCTTGGCTATCAGGAAGCTGGTGGCCTCCCCGCCGCCGAATATGTGCATCTGCGCGAGCATGCACACGCCTGCGCCGAGCACCATGAACAGCGGCAGATAGCGACGCAGTCGGGCAGCGCTGGTGGAGAACAGCGACGCCATCGGGTCGTCCTCGGGCGGTCCCTGGGCAGCAGCCCCCGACGCGGCCTCGTCCGCGCGGTCGGCCTTGCGCTGCGCCAGGTCCCGCCGGACAGCGAGGCCGATCAGCAGCAGCACACCGACGGCCATGGCGAGGGCGCCGGCGAACATGTCCGGCCACAGCTTCATCGTCAGTACGACGAGGGCGAGTTCCAGCACGCCCGCCGCCCCGCCCCAGGCGCGGCCGAACTGCTTGGTGATGGCCAGCACCGGGAAGAGCGTGAACAGGAAGAGGATCGGCGTCGACATCTGCTGCATGGCTGTCAGGAAGTCGACGGGCAGGTCGTGCGCCACTTCATTGGCGCCGTTGAGCCCGAAGACGACCACCGCGCCCCACCCGGCGCCCAGCAGCGGCGCCAGCCACTTCTTCGGCGCCAGCAGGCCCAGGATGTCGGTGGGCAGGAAGAGCAGCCACGGATTGAGCACACCGGAGGAGAGGGCCATCGGCGCGCCGAGCCCGAAGATGAAGCCGGCGGACAGCCCGAAGGAGACCGCCGTGGTGGCCGAGCGGGTGGTACGCCCGTGGATGAAGTCCAGCATGAACGGGCGCACTCCGTCGTTGAAGACGGCCAGCGCCATGTGCGAGATGAACGCGGTCAGCGCGCACAGGAGGATAACGGTCAGCTGCTGCGGCAGCGAGAAGTCCAGCCCGGCGTCTGCGGCCAGTTGCAGGCCGGGGGTGCTCACGGTACTCACGGGGTCGCTCCTTCACGCCCGGGGTGTCTGCGCCGGCACCCGGTCAGGCACGCGCGGCGACGGCGCGGGCGAGCAGGGGGGCGATGGTCTCGATCTGGTCCATGGAGAAGCCGAAGACCTTCTTGCCTTCGGCCAGCAGCGCGGCGACCTCGTCCTCGGTGGGCACCGAGCGGCCGAAGGTGTGGCAGGCGGGCTGCCCGAGGAGGCCGACGAGGACGCCCAGAGAGGCGCCCGCACCGGTGTGGCAGGTCCCCAGGAAGTAGTCGGCCTGGCCGGAGCGGAGCTTCATCGCGGCATCCATGTCGCTGGAGACGGCGACGTCGACGCCGTCGAGACCGAGCGCCTTGACGGCGTTCGCGACCTCGGTCTTGCCGACTCCGCCGGTGAGGATTTTCGTCATGGCTTGGTGCCTCTTATCTGTGCTGCGGGGCCCGGGGGGTTGAGGCCTGGCCCGGGTATCGGGGTGCGGGACGGTCTGCGGGGGGTGGGGGATCCGGGAGGGGGACGACGGGCGACGGGCGGCGGGTCAGCCGGAGACGCGCTGGGCGAGGACGGCCAGATGCATGGCCATGAAGTTGACTTCCGAGCCCGGCAACGCGGCCCCCAGTTCCTTCTCGGCTCGGGCGGCGACGCGGCGCGCCCGTTCGACGGCCGCCGGGTGGTCGGCCAGCTCCGCCGCGACCTGTTCGTCGGTCTGGAATTGCTCGATGGGCTCGCCGTCGAGCAGCCGGGTGAGGGCCATCATCAGATGACTCGTCAGCATGCCCGCCGTCTCCTCGGTGACCGGAGCGCCCTCGTCGGCGAGCACGGCCAGCTCGGCCGTCACGAAGTCGACGACCTCGGGAGGGACTTGGCCGCCCTCGCGGAAGAGCTGGATTCGGAGTGCGAGCTGGTCGTCCACGGCGTTCTCCTCGACGGCGACAGAAAGCTGGATACTGGATTCTCATGGCAGCCCGGGCCCGTCCGGGCCGGGCGCGACCCCCGTGCGCTGCGGAGGGAGTGCCGGGTCAGTACGAGGGCATGCGTTCTCCTCGTACGACCGCGGACTGCAGCTTTGTCACCCGTTCGGGGTCGATGGCGTCCCGTATGGCGTGCAGCGCGGCGACGCTCTCGGCTCTTCCGATGACCGCCGCGCTGGAGTTCCGCAGCGACAGGTCTCGCGTTATCTCGTCGCCCAGCGGCAGCACGTCGATGCCCGCGTCGATCCGGCCCTGCACCTCGTCCAGGTTCCAGACGGTGGCGTCCGCCCTGTTCTGCGCCAGCAGATCGGGCAGTTGCATGTACGAGCACTCGATCCACTCGACGTCGTCCCGGCCGGCGAACGCCCGCTCGGCGAGCATCCGCTGGTCCTCCGAGGCGTGGTCGACCGCGACGCGCAGGTCCGGCGCGTCCAGCGAGCCGCCCTCGCGCAGCAGCACCCCGTGGGCGCCGACGTAGGTGGTGGGACCGAGGTCGACCACCAGCGACAGGTCCTCCGGATACTCCTCGATCAGCCGGTCGGCGGCGAAGCGGGACAGGACGACCAGGTCGGCCTTGCCCTCCAGCAGCGCCGTGGCCCGGCTGCCCGCGCCGCGCATGAAGGTGATGGCGAAGGGCGTCCCCGCGTCGTCGAAAGCGGCCCGCAGGCCGGTGGCCAGCCCCTCGTAGCGGCGGGAGTAGGGCAGCGGCATGGCGGCGAGCAGCGTGCCCAGCCCCGAGAGCCGCCACAGGATCGAGCGGTCCGACCGGATGAGGAACGTCCCCAGATGACCGCGCGCGGCGGTCTCGATCGCCCCGGCCTCCTCCAGCAGCCGCAGCGCGGCCTGGACGGTGCCGTTGCCGCACCCCAGTTCCTCGGCGAAGTCCCGCACGCGGGGCAGCCGCGTCTCCGGCTCGTACTCCAGCAGGAGGAGCGCGAGCTGGCGGGCCGCCAGGCCGTTGCGGGTCAGGAACCGCTCGTCGTAACCGTTCACGAGGGAACAGTAAACAGAATCCTGGATTTTTGACAAGACCCCTCTTCCGGCTCTCCTCGCTCCTCCGCGCCCGCCCCGCTGTTTCCCGGGCAGGCGCGGACGGGCGGAACCCCGGGGCTTTCCGGGGGCGGACGCCCGAGTCGACGGAGGCTTGCTACGCCGGGAACTGCTAGAAAAGGGTCATGCGCGGACTTTTCTGGCGCCGGTCGGCTCGGCGCGAACGGCACCGCCGGGTGCCGCCCGCCTCCGCGCGCTCCGAAGAAGGTCCCGGGGACGAGGAAGCGCCCGCTCTTTTGGGCAGCGAACAGCCGCCGCCCCGCCGGCGCCGCCGCCGGTTCCCGTTCGGGCCCCGCACCGTCGCGGGGGAGGTCTTCGTCCTCCAGGTGACGGTCATCGTGCTGCTCATGATCGGTGTCGTGGTGGCCTTCGTCCTGCACGCCCGCTGGGACAGCACCCGCGAGGCGGAGCAGGAATCCCTCGCCGTCGCCGAGACCTTCGCGCAGTCACCGGACGTGTTGGCCGCCCTGGACCGGCCTAACCCGACCGCGGTTCTCCAGCCCCGTGCCGAGGCGGTACGCAAGGCGACCGATGTCTCCTACGTGGTCGTCTGGAAGCCGAACGGCATCCGCGTCGCGGCACCCGACCCCGACCTGATCGGCAAACACGTCATCGGGCCCTTCAAGGACATCGTCGAGGCCGCCCGCGAGGGCCGCTCCTCCAACAGGATCTTCAAGGCGACCACGGGCGAGACCATGGTCTCCGTGGCCCCCGTCACCCGCGCGGACGGCAGCCTCGCCGGGCTGGTGTCCACCGGAGTGCCGATCTCGCGGGTCAACGAAGGGGTGAAGAATCAGCTGCCCGTGCTGCTCATGTCTTCCGCGGGCGCACTCGTCCTCGCCTCCGGAAGCTCCGCACTGGTGAGCAGGCGGCTGCGGCGCCAGACCCACGGCCTGGGGCCCGAAGAGATGACCCGCATGTACGAGCACCACGACGCGGTGCTGCACGCCGTCCGGGAAGGGGTACTCATTCTGGACGACGCCGGCCGGCTGGTACTCGTCAACCAGGAGGCCCGGCGGCTGCTGGAACTGCCCGAGAAGGTGGAGGGACGCCGCGTCGACGAGGTCGGCCTGGGTGCGGGCATGGCAGCACTGCTGACCTCGGGCCGCACCGCCTCGGACGAGGTGCACCTGGCCAAGGGACGGCTGCTGTCCGTCAACGTCCGCTCGACCCGTGGCGAGGAGGGCCCGCCGGGCCGGGTGGCCACCCTGCGGGACACCACCGAGTTGCGCGCGCTGGAAGGCCGCGCGGAAGGGGCTCGGGAGCGGCTGCGGCTGCTGTACGAGGCCGGGGTGCGGGTCGGCACCACGCTGGACGTGGTACGCACCGCCGAGGAGCTGACCGAGGTGGCCGTACCCCGGTTCGCCGAATTCGCCACCGTGGAGCTGCTGGACCCGGTGCTGCGCGGTGAGGAGCCCTCGGCCGCCCGCACCGACATGCGCCGCACGGCCATGAGCGGTGTCCGCGACGACGTGCCCCTGCTCCCGGTGGGCGAGGTCGTCCGCACCGTCGAGACGGTGCCCGGCGAGGCCGAGGAGGAGAGCGGACAGGCGGTCCTGCTGACCGACCTGCGCGAGGCGCACGACTGGCTGGCGCACAACCCCGAACACGCCCGGCAGGCCCTGGAGTACGGCATCCGCTCGCTGATCAGCACCCCGCTGCGGGCACGCGGTGTGGTGCTGGGCACCGTCGACTTCTGGCGTACCGAACACAGCGAGCCCTACGGCGAGGAGGACCTGGCCTTCGCCGAGGAGCTGACGGCACGCGCCGCGGTCAGCATCGACAACGCGCGCCGCTACACCCGCGAGAACGCCATGGCCGTCACCCTGCAGCGCAGTCTGCTGCCGCGCGGTCTGCCCGAACAGGACGCCCTGGAGGTGGCGTCGCGCTACCGGCCCACCAGGGCGGGGGTGGGCGGGGACTGGTTCGACGTCATCCCGCTGCCCGGCGCCCGGGTGGCGCTCGTGGTGGGCGACGTGGTGGGGCACGGCCTGCACGCCGCGGCGACGATGGGCCGACTGCGCACGGCAGTGCTCAACTTCTCCTCCCTCGACCTGGCCCCCGAAGAACTGCTGGCGCACCTGGACGAACTGGTCGACAAGATCGACCAGGACCAAACGGCAGAGGGCAACGGCGCGATCGTCACCGGAGCCACCTGTCTGTACGCGGTCTACGACTCGGTCTCCGGCCGCTGCATCATGGCGCGGGCCGGCCACCCCGGGCCCGCACTGGTGCTGCCCGACGGCACCGTCGAGTACCCGGACGTGCCGGTAGGACTGCCGCTCGGCCTGGGTGGCGCACCGTTCGAGACGGCCGAACTGCGGCTGCCCCGGGACAGCCAGCTCGTCCTGTTCACGGACGGCCTGGTGGAGGACCGCGAACGCGACATCGACGACGGTCTGGCCCTTCTGCACCAGGCGCTGACCGGCCACCCCGGCAGGTCGCCCGAGGACACCTGCCGCGCCGTGCTCGACACCCTGTTGACCACCGAGCCCAGTGACGACGTCGCGCTGCTGGCGGCCCGCGCCCGGCTGCTCGACCCCGAACGCGTCGCACAGTGGGACGTACCCGCCGACTCCGGCGCAGTCGCACCACTGCGCGCCCAGGTCAGCCGGAAACTGTCCGAGTGGGGGCTGGAGGGTGAGTCCTTCACCACGGAGCTGATCCTCAGTGAACTGGTCACCAACGCCATCCGCTACGGCAGCGAACCCATCCGGGTCCGACTGCTGTACCAGTCCTGCCTCACCTGCGAGGTCGCCGACGGCAGCAGCACCTCCCCCCATCTGCGCCGGGCGGCAGCCACCGAGGAGGGCGGGCGCGGGCTGTTCCTCGTCGCACAGCTCGCCGAGCGCTGGGGAACGCGTTACACGCCGCACGGCAAGGTGATGTGGACCGAGCAGAACCTGCACAGCGAGGCGACCGGCCCCACCGAGGACACCGACAGCCTTCTCGACCAGTGGGACGAGCCCCTGTGACGCCGCTCGGGCCCCGCCGACTCCTGGCACCGCCGCCCCGTCCCCTCCGGGTGCTGGGCCACACTTGAGCCATGCCTAGCTCCACCCCGTCGCACGACACGCACGCCGCCGCGGCAGAGCCGCAGCAGGCCTCTCCCACACTGGCGAGCCTGCTGGCCATCGGCGCGGGCGAGGCGCTGGAGGTCGTGCGGGCCCCCCGCGGTACCGGTGTCCCCGTACGCGGGGTGGGAGTGTTCGACTCCGGAGAGACGCTCGCAGCCCATGGGCAGGTGCTGATCGCGGCCGGGGTGGACGACTCCTCCGACGTCGCCCCGCTGGTCCTGCGGTCGGCCGCGCGGGCAGGCGCAGTCGCCGTCGTCGTACGGCGCGGGGCGAGCGGGCCGTCGCGGCGGCTGCTGGAGGTCGCCGAGGAGACCTCCACCGCGCTGCTGACCAGAGCGCCGTGGATCGAGTGGACCGAGCTGATCGGCATGCTGCGGGCAGGGCTCGCCCACGGCGGCGGCCCGCTCCGCACGGAGTCCCCCACCGACGTACCGCTCGGTGACCTGTCCGCGCTGGCGCGGGCCTTCTCCGAGCTGGTCGGCGGAGCCATCACCATCGAGGACCCGGACTCGCGGGTGCTGGCCTTCTCACCGACCGAGCACGGCGCCGATCCGCTGCGCCGGCAGACGATCCTCGGACAGCAGGTGCCCCGGTGGCGACTGGCGGAACTGGCCGCCAGCGGGTTTCTGCGCACCCTGTGGTCGACGGACGACGTGGTGCACCGTCCCGCCGAGGAGCGGTTCTCCGAGCGGCTGGCCATCGCGGTACGCGCGGGTGACGAGGTGCTCGGCTCCCTCTGGGCAGCCGCCGACGGTAGCCCGTTGCGGCCCGAAGCCCGGCAGGCCCTGCGGGAGGCCGCGCGCACCGCCGCGCCGCATCTGCTGCACCACCGGTTGCGCACCCAGAACGGCTCGACCCGCCGCCGCCGGGCAGTACGGGCGCTGCTGGACGGCACCGGTGAGACCCGCGCGGCCGCGGCGACGCTCGGATTCACTCCGGGAACGCCCTGCGTCGTGCTGTCCGTCGCCGCCGAGGGGACCGGGCCGGGACGGGACGGGGACGGGACGGCGCGGGACAGGGCGCTGCGGATGGCCGCGCTCCAGGTGACCGCCCACCAGCCGGCCGGCTACACCCTGCGCGCCGACAACCGGCTGGACGTACTGCTACCCCTCCCGGAGGACGAGCCCCCTACCGCCTCCGGACGCGCCCGGCGACTGGCGCTGCAGTTGGCCACCGTGGTGCGCGAGGCGGGCGCCCGCCCCTTGGTGGCGATCGGCACGCCCGAGTCCGGCCCGGCACAGGCGCCCGCATCCCGCGCCTGCGCCCATCTCGTCCTGCAGGTTCTGCGGGAGCAGTCGGCACGCGCGGGGTACGACGGCAGCCGGGCGGCGCCCCAAGGCGGTCGGGACGACGGCGGGCCGGGGCCGCTGGAGGTCGCCGACGAGTCGGACGTACGGGCGGCGCTGGACGCCCTGCGGGCAGTGCGGGCCGTCACCGAACTGACGCCCCAAATGGACGGTCCGGTACGGGAGCTGCTGGCCTACGACCAGCAGCACCGCACCGACCTTGCGCAGACCCTCTCCGCCTACCTGAGCAGCTTCGGGGACGTGGCGAGCACCGCGCGACAGCTGGGCATCCACCCCAACACCCTGCGCTACCGGCTGCGCCGACTGCGCAGCCATTTCGGGCTCGAACTGGACGACCCTGACGTGCGCCTGCTGGCCGAGCTGGGGCTGCGCGCAGCAGGCCGCTACCCCGCGGGGCCGCGCCTCGACGGTCCGTCGGCATGAGCCGCCCGAAGCGTCGTTGCGTCCCGCACGCAACCGGTGCCCCCGCCGGGACCCGGGCGGTGCCACCCGAGCGGAAGCGTTGTCCTGTCGCACCACTGTCGACCCTCCCTGTCGTGCGACAGGACAATGCCGGCCTGTGCGCCGTCGACCCGTTGTGCGGGACCCCATGACCCCGGCCGCAGCTTCGGCCCATCCGCCGCAGACAGGGCACACTCCCGGGGCGCAGAGTGGACGGGTTCCACTGGTCCCGATCCGCAGATCCCGATCCCTCGGCCCCGATCCCTTCGACCATCGGTCCCGAACCGCCGGGCCCGAACCGCCGGGCCCGAACCGTCGGGCCGAACCGCCGGGCCCGCATCCGTCGCGGTCGGGACCGCCGCACGAGGAAGCCGCACGAAGAAGGAGCCGTACATGGTGCTGGACGCTGTGGCACGCAGGCAGGACGCGATCGCCGCAGCGGCCCGCGAGGGACTGCTCGGCCCGGAAGCGCCGGTCGTCGCCCTGCTGGATGTGCAGGGCATCAGGGAGACCGCCCGGCAGTTGCACGCGGCGTTCACCGGCCCCTCCCCCGTGCTGCACACCTTCGCCGTCAAGGCGGGCGCGCTGGTGCCCGTACTGGAGCTGCTGGCCGACGAAGGAGTCGGCTGCGAGGTGGCGAGCCCGGGTGAGCTGGCGCTCTCCCGCGCGGCAGGTGTTCCGGCCTCCCGGACCGTCTTCGACTCTCCCGCCAAGACCGTGGCCGAGCTGCGCGACGCCCTGGAGACCGGCGTCGCGGTCAACGCCGACAACGCCCAGGAGCTGGCCCGCCTGGACGCGCTCGTCGCCGCGCGCACCGCCGCGGGACAGGACCCCGGCGCACCCATCGGGTTGCGGATCAACCCGCAGGTGGGCACCGGCTCCATCGGCGCGATGAGCACCGCGACTGCCACCTCCAAGTTCGGGATCGGGCTGCGCGACGAGGGTGTCGAGCAGTGGATCGTCGACAGCTGTCTGGCCCGCCCCTGGCTGACCCGGCTGCACACCCACACCGGTTCCCAGGGCGTACCGCTGGAGCTGATGGCCGAGTCGGTACGGGTCGTCTTCGAACTCGCCGAGCGGATCAACCGCGTCGCGGGCAGACAGCAGATCGACACCCTCGACATCGGCGGCGGCCTCCCGGTGAACTTCGCGGGCGACCAGACCGAGCCGTCCTTCGACACCTACGCCCAGCTGCTGCGCCGCACCGTGCCGGGGCTGTTCGACGGGCGGTACACCGTCGTCACCGAGTTCGGCCGGTCGCTGCTGGCCAAACAGGGCTTCATCGCCGCAATTGTCGAATACACCAAGAGCTCCGGCGGCCGGCGGATCGCCGTCACCCACGCGGGAGCGCACGTGGCGACCCGTACCGCGTTCGCCCCCGAGTCATGGCCCCTCCGGGTCGGCGCCTTCGACGCCAAGGGCGCGCCCAAGGGCGCACCGGAGATGGTGCAGGACGTGGCCGGTCCCTGCTGCTTCGCCGGGGACCTGATGGCACGCGAGAGGGCACTGCCCGAGCTGTCACCGGGCGATGTGGTGGCCCTTTGGGACACGGGCGCCTACTACTTCTCGACGCCCTTCCAGTACAACAGCCTCCCCCGGCCCGCCGTTCACGGCTTCTGGCGCGCTACTGACGGCCGCATCCGCTTCTCACTGGTGCGACCGGCGCAGCAGATCGAAGAAGTGCTGGCGGACAGCGGCGCCGCGCAGCGCGGTGCGCTGACCGCCGGGACCGCACCCGCCCGCTGATCCGGGCAGACAGCCCGGATAGGCTCCCGCACGGTTCAGGAAGGATCCGTTCCGCACGGGGGTCAGTGTGTTTGGTTTTCTCCGCAGGTCGCCGATATTTCCCTGGGTGGGCAACCGGCTGCGGACCTCCCGTTCGGGCGGTGAGACGGACCCGGCGGTGCTGCGCGGGCTGGCCTGCGGTGCGCACCTGAAGTACGCCAACGGCGCCCACTGGAACGCGGTCGCCGACCCGAACCCCGCCCCCGAGTGGGAGCGTGCCCGGCTCAAGGCGATGTGGGGCGTCACCACCGCGGACCAATGGCACGAGATGGTGCAGGAACTCCTCGACGGCCAGGTCTCCACCCCGCTGTGGGACATGGCCATGGGTGCGCGGGCAGCCCTGCTGGTACGGCAGGAGGGCGCCCCGGTCACCGAACAGGCGTGGCGCGACGCCATCGGCCGCCTGCTGGTGGACCAACTGGGCCCCCACCACCCCGAACTGACCAGCGCCGTCGCTGCGGGGCACGAGGTCATCGCCCGCATACCGCGCTACGAGGCCCGCTTCCGCGAGGACGGCCTCCTCGCCCCGCAGGCCCACGTACGCCGCACCCTGGCCTGGGACCTGGGCCGCGCCGCCAACATGGCCTGCTGGGGCGTCGACGCGGGCTTCGCGAGCCCCGACGAGGCCCGCGAAGCACTGCGCGTCATCGGCGCCGCAGCCGCGGAGGAGTACGACACCTGGAGCGACTTCTCCCTCGGCTACGTCCTGGGCCGCTGTCTGCACTTCGACGAGGACGCCTTCGGCTCCTGGTACCGCGAGGTCCGCAAGTCCCACCGCCTGCTGACCACCCGCCGGAACAGCCCGTGGACGACGATGCCGCTGCGGGGATGAAGCGCGGACGTCACGGGGGGGCTTGCACTCGCCGTCAGTGATGTCCGGTGTCGATGACGCAGAACCGGTTCCCCTCCGTGTCGGCGAGCACGACGAAGTCCGCGTCCTCCGGGGCGAGATCCCAGTCGACGCGCTGCGCCCCCAGCGAGACCAGCCGCTCGACCTCGGCGGCCTGGTCGCGTGCGTCCCCGGCGTACAGGTCCAGATGAACCCGGGGACGCTCTTGGACGGGTGTCTCGCTGAGGCCGAGTGACAGCTGCACTCCGGCCCCTTCCGCCGGCACCAGCACCACCCAGTCGTCCGCCATCTCCTCGCGGGGGACGTAGCCCAGGGCCGCCGTCCAGAACGCGGCCGCACGCGGCACATCGAAGACGCCCAGCACGACCGAACCGACTCTCAACACGCTCCGATTCTGGCAGACGGGTGAGACAGGTCACCGTCCCTGCAGCACCGGTTCCACATCGCCGGAGCGGGACCGCCACCACGGCAGAAGCTGGGCCAGACCGAAACCCACCTCCACGACGAAAAAGACCCAGAGCAGCTTGAAAGCACCGTGCGCGAGCGCGTACGCCTGCCACATCGCGAACAGCGTCCGCGCCGCACCGTCGAACAGGCCATGCACCGCCAGCGGCCTGACGAGTCGCAGCAGTGCCCAGACGACCACGACCGAACCCATGAGGTTCGCGTACAGGGTCTGGATCGGGTCGAGGGCGGGCAGCACACCCAGACCCAGCGCGTCGCCGAGCGACGACAGGCCATCGTGCAACAGCGCATACGACCACGGCGTCGCGAACCCCGCAGTGACGACGAGGTCGTACCAGGCGCTCGCGCGTACGACGCCAAGATACGCGGGCTGGGAAGGAGAGAAGGAACGCATCATGACCGGAACTCCCACTGTTCTGCAGCGCCTTTCGGCAAGACGGCGTCACGCTAAACAGTGGAGTACGCTCCAAGGTCAAGGCCGAGTGGCCGAGGGGGGAGCAGAGGGCTGTGCGGATCGGAGAGCTGGCCGCGCAAACCGGCCTGACGAAGGACACTATTCGCTTCTACGAAAAGATCGGCCTCGTCACCGGCCGACGACTGGCCAACGGCTACCGTGACTTCCCGCCGGAGGCAGTGACCTGGCTGCAGTACGTGCGCACCGCACAGAAGCTGGGCTTCTCGTTGGCCGAGATCGCACAGCACGGCGAGGAACTGCGTGACGCACCGGATTCGGCCGATGCGCTGTCCGCTCTCCTGGCGGAGAAGATCCAGCTCATCGACGCCCGCATGGCCGAACTCGCCGGCTTGCGCGCCGACCTCGCATCGCGCGTCGGCACGGGGTGTCCGCTGCGCCCCGCACAGCGAGACGACTGAGCGCACCCACGGAGAGGCCCCCGCGCCCTCGATCGACGCGGAGCCGCCTCGTTGCACCAGTTGCGGACCAGGCCCTCTGACGTCTCGTGCAACTCCGTCGCTTCGCCCCATGGTGAGATGCGCGATGGCATGCTCCCGAGTGGCTGACGGAGTGGTGCCCGTGCGCGAAACTGACCCTGCCCGGGCACCTCCGCTCGCGTGCAGAGAGGCAGCAGGGTTCGAAACGGGGAGGCGTAGCAGTGCAGGACCAGCTACTAGCGGGCCGTTACCGGTTGGTGCGGCAGCTCGCCGAGGGCGGGATGGGGGAGGTGTGGGAGGCGCAGGACGAGACGCTGGGACGCCCGGTCGCCGTCAAGCTGATCTTCCAGCTCGCCGGTGGCGGAAGTCGCGGCAATCAGGAACGTGTCCGATTCCTGCGTGAGGCCCGGATCACTGCCCAGTTGCAGCATCCCAACATCGTGACCGTCCACGATCTCGGCGAGACTGGCGCGGGGAATGACCGTGTCCCGTTCCTGGTGATGGAGATGGTCCGCGGCGAGGGCCTGGATGTGGTGCTGAACCGAGGGGCCGTCCCTCTACCGGACGTGGCCCGGTGGGGCGTGCAGATTTGTGAGGCGCTTGACGACGCGCACAAAGCCGGGATCACGCACCGGGACATCAAGCCGTCCAACATCTTGGTCACACCATCTGGCGTCGTGAAGGTCCTCGATTTCGGCATCGCCAAGGCAGCCGATCCCATCGCGACCCGGGTCACGAGGACGGGCTTCATCATGGGTAGTCCCGCGTATATGGCCCCTGAACAGGCGCGCGGCTACCCGGAACCCAGCAGCGACCTGTACGCCCTGGGCTGCCTTCTCTTCGAGCTGATCACGGGCCAGCAGCCGTTTCAGGCCCCCGATGCCATGGGTTACATCACCGCGCACGCCACCCAGCAGCCGCCCACGCCCAGCTCGGTGTCCGAAGGCGTCCCGCCCGACTGGGACGATCTCGTGCTGACCCTGCTCGACAAGGACCCCGCCCAGCGGTACTCAGATGCCGCCGCCCTCGGGCGGGCGCTGCGACGGCTCAGCAGTGGCCCGTTGGGTCCGTTCCATATCTGGACGTTCGCCGGCAGATGCCTGGACGTCTGGTATTCCAGCACCGAGGACGGTACGAGGATCGTCCAGCACAGTTGCCACGGTGGGCCGAACCAGCAGTTCACCCTCCACCCGATCGGTGACGGGCTGTACGAGATCAGGACGTTCGCCGGCAAGTGTCTGGACGTCTGGGGTGCCAGCACCGAGGACTTCACTCAGATCGTCCAGCACAGCCGCCACGGTGGACCGAACCAGCAGTTCACCCTCCACCCGATCGGCCAGGGCCTGTTCGAGATCGGGACGTTCGCCGGCAAGCGGCTGGACGTCCATGAGTGCCGCACCGACGACCACACGCCGATCATCCAGTACCCCGGCCACGGTGGGATGAACCAGCTTTTCCGCTTCGTGCTGGTTGGCTCGGAGAATCTACCCGATTAGCAAGTTTCCTCCGCTGTAGTGGACCACCGAAACGCACCGTGGCCTGGCTCGCCGGCTGCCGCCGACTCCACCGCCGCTATCGCAAGGCCGAACGTCGTCGTACGGCAGGACGGTCACCTGTCGGTGCTGGACTGGGAGACGATCTCGCTTGACGATCCCCTCCTCGACCTCGGAATGGCGGCCGTAGGGCTTGCCCAGGACGCCGGGAACCTGGCCCCGGCGCGACTGGACGCCCTTCTCTCCGGATACCAGGACATCGCACCGCTGTCGGACGAGGACGCGGCAGCCCTGCCGATGGAGATCGTGCACGCTGCGTTGAGCATCGCCTTCCACCGCTACTACCGGCACAACATCCGCTTCCCCGACCCGGCCAAGAGCTCCATCCACAACGAGATGCTGCAATTCGTGGATTCGGTGGAGAAAATGACCTCGTTGCGAGGCTGAGAGGGATCGGAACAGACTCTCACCAGCGCCAGGTGGGCTGGCTGAAGTACACAGGGAAGCGGCTCCAGCGACCTACGATGCTGGAGCCGCTTCCCTGTTCTTGCTGTCGCTCAGGCGCGCAGTTCGCCGCCCTTGACGGCCGATACGAACGCCGACCAGCCGTCCGCCGCGAACGTCAGGACCGGCCCGTGCGGGGTCTTGCTGTCACGGACGGGGACGACAGCGGGGAGGTCGTCCGCGACCTCGACGCATGCGCCACCGTCTGGGTTGCTGTAGGAGCTCTTGCGCCAGGTAACGGCGCTCAGATCGAGGGATCGCACGGCACTTCCTCCAACATGCGCAGGACGAACTTCCGCGACTCAGCCGGGGACAGCGCCAAGTCGCGCAACGCATCGTACGCACGCTGCAAACGCTCAACCGACGCGTTTTCCTCGATGAGGTCGCCACGGTAGGTGCTTTCGCTGTACGCCACGGTACGTGCGTCCGTGAATCGGAGGAACCACATGTCTGTTCCTACCAAGCCGTGCAATCCAGCGTCGAACGGCAGCACATGCAAGGTGACGTTGCTTCGCTGTGTCACGTCCCTGATGTACGCCAACTGCTGCTGCCACTCTCCGACGTCCCGCAGCGGCGTCCGCAACACTGCTTCCGACACGATGGTCCAAAACGGCGGTGCCTCGTCGCCTGCCAGCAGAGAGCGTCGTCCCATTCGCGCCTGTACTTGTTGCTCAAGCTCCGGGCCCTTCAGCCCGCCAGCGGAAAGAACCTCCCTTGCGTACTCAGGGGTCTGCAACAACCCCGGAACGACGCTCACCGCGAAGTGCCACAGGCTCGTCGCCTTCGCCTCCAGTTCCATGTAGCGGCGATAGCGCTCGCGGAACTGGGTCTGGTCGTTGATGGCCAGCTCCCACAGGGCCAGGAGCAGCCCTGGCGTGCCGTAGTGCTGGTCCAGGGCCTCGACCACTTCGGGCCCGCCCAGGGTCTCGCCGCTCTCCATCTTTCCGAACAGGGACCAGTCCCAGCCCAGCCGTTCGCCGAGCTGGCGCAGGCTCTCCCCGCGTTGCGCCCGCAGGTGCCGCAGTTCCTCCGCGAACCGGGCGCGTGGTTCGCGGCTGCGGCCGGTGACCGCTCGCCTCGTCGGCATGGTGTGCCTCCGTGGAAGGTGTGGAACATGCGCTGATCTGCCGGGGAAGCACAACCGGTCTGCGGTGTGCGCAGCTCAGCGAGGCCGCATTCTCGTAATGCGCCCATCACGCACGGTAGTTCAGACGGTGCACTCCGGGTGGCGAAATATCAGAACAAACAATGAAAAGTTCAGGAGTACCCCTTATGACGAGCCCGCAGCGAGCCGACCGGGACGAGACCGCACACGAGAACGAACTCCGGGGCTGGACGGAGGGCCGGACTCCGGCCGGGGCCGTCAAGATCCGGGAGGCGGTGGACGCGCGCGACGCCCTGGCCCGAGCGCTGACCCGCGCGGGAATCCAGCTCCCGGCCATGGACGTACGCACCCCATGGCGGGATGCGTCGGCGAGCGACGGCGAGGACGCCCCGGACTGCGCGCGGGCCGCCCGCTACGCGCTCGTACACCTCGGCGTCTGTTCCTCCTCCGTCGCCCACGCGCTGGCGGCCGTGATCGCGCGCGGTGCGGGCCGGTGACGGATGGCGGCCCCCAGCCGCAGGCGCCCGCCACCGCCGCGCCGGTGGAGCCGGTCGTCGGCTCGACCGTACGGGACCTCGCCAGTGCCCGGGTCGGGCTCGTGACGGGGCGGGAGGGCCGCTGTCTCCGGCTCCGGCCGCTCAGCGGGGGACGGGAGTGGGACGCGGACCCCGACCGCGTCCGGCTGCTTACCCACGCCGAAGTGCTGAGTGCCCGCGTCGCGGAACTGAACGCGCGCAGCAGACAGACCCTCGACCTCAGCGGGGTGAGCACTCTGTGACGCGCCCAGGGAGCCGCGCGGCCGGCGTGCCGACGCGCCAGTGCGGTCTCACGTGCCGGGATGAGCCCGGCCGCGCAGGCGGGACGCCTTCTCAGCCACCTCCCAGCGCTTTCACAGCTGTCTCTCAGGTTCGGCGTGCAGGCTGCCGTGCATGGAGGAGAAGGTGGTGTCCGCTGCGCGTGCCGGGGCGCTGGGGCAGGAGCCGCTGCGGCGGCCCGACGGCAGTCCGGTGCGCATTCTGGTGGTCGACGACGAGCCGTCGCTCACCGAGCTGCTGTCGATGGCCCTGCGGTACGAGGGCTGGCAGGTGCGGGCGGAGGGCGGTGGTGAGGCGGCGGTGCGTGCCGCGCGGGAGTGGCGTCCGGATGCGGTGGTGCTGGATGTGATGCTGCCCGACGTGGACGGGCTCACCGTGCTCGGGCGGCTGCATGCGGTGGCCCCGGGGATTCCGGTGCTGTTCCTGACCGCGCGGGACGCGGTGGAGGACCGGATCGCCGGGCTGACGGCGGGCGGCGACGACTATGTGACCAAGCCGTTCAGTCTGGAGGAGGTCATCGCCCGGCTCCGGGGGCTGCTGCGGCGCGCCGGGGCGACCGCGGCCGGGCAGCCGTCGTCGCTGCTGGTGGTCGGTGATCTGGCCTTGGACGAGGACACCCACGAGGTGACGCGGGGCGGTACGGAGATCCGGCTGACGGCCACCGAGTTCGAGCTGCTGCGCTATCTGATGCGCAACCCGCGGCGGGTGCTGAGCAAGGCGCAGATCCTGGACCGGGTGTGGTCGTACGACTTCGGCGGTCAGGGCAACGTCGTGGAGCTGTACATCTCGTATCTGCGGCGGAAGATCGACGCGGGGCGGGCCCCGATGATCCATACGCGGCGCGGGGCGGGCTATCTGCTCAAGCCGGCCGCGGAGTGAGGAAAGAGCGAGGGCCTGCCGTCATGTCCCGTCTTTTCGGCCGGCTGCGCGGTCGGCTGCGGCTGCGCCGCTCGCTGCGGGCCCGGCTGGTGTTCTCGGCCGTCGCGATGATCGCGGTGGTGGCCGCCGTGATCGGTACGGTGACGACGATCGCCCTGCACACCTATCTGTACCAGCAACTCGACAGCCAGCTGAAGGACGTCACCTTCCGTGCGGCGGGGCCGGGGCCGCCCGGGCATCCACGGCCGGAGGGGTTGGAGAAGCTGCGGTTCCTGGGGGTGGGCGGGCAGCCGGTGGGCACCGTCGGCGCCTTCACCGAAGGGACGGAGGAGGGATCCTTCAGCTCCGCGGCCCGCAGCGTGCAGCAGAAGCCGGCCGACGGGAGGCCCGGAGTCGACATCCAGCCGCTGACCAGTGCCCAGTCGGCTGCGCTGGCCTCGGTACCGCGAGACGGCCGGCCGCACACGGCCGAGCTGCCGCAGGTGGGCAGCTACCGGGTGACGTCCGTGCATGTGGCGGACGGCACGCTGCTGGTGGGTCTGCCGACGGCTTCGGTCGACGACACGATCAGCACGCTCGTCCTGGTCGAGGTGTGTGTGGCCGGTACCGGTCTGCTGGGCGCGGGGATCGCGGGCGCGGCGTCGGTACGGGTCGCGCTGCGGCCGTTGCGGCGGATGGCGCACACCGCCACCCGTGTCTCCGAACTGCCGCTGCACAGCGGCGAGGTACGGCTGCGCGAACGGGTGCCGGTGCGGGACACCGATCCGGGGACGGAGGTCGGCCAGGTCGGGGCGGCGCTGAACCGCATGCTCGGGCACGTCGGCTCCGCGCTGGCGGCCCGGCACGACAGCGAGCAGCGGCTGCGCCGCTTCATCGCGGACGCGAGCCATGAGTTGCGGACGCCGCTGGCGTCGATCCGCGGGTACGCGGAGCTCTCGCGCCGCAAGCAGACGGACTCGGACCTGGACAACGGCTACGCGCTGGAGCGGATCGAGTCCGAGGCCGTCCGCATGAGCGGCTTGGTGGCGGACCTGTTGCTGCTGGCCAGGCTCGACGCCGGACGGCCGCTGGAGCGACGCCCGGTGGACGTCTCGGCGCTGGTCGTCGACGCGGTCAGCGATGCCCGGGTGGCCGGGCCCGCGCACAGGTGGCGTCTGGAGCTGCCCTCGTCGCCGCTGCTGGTGACCGGTGACGAGGGGCGACTGCGCCAGGTGCTGGTCAATCTGCTGGCCAACGCCCGCACCCACACCCCTCCGGGAACCACCGTGTGCGCCGGGCTGGCGCTGCGCGGTGACGGCGACCATGTGGAGGTGCGGGTCGTGGACGACGGCCCCGGTATCCCCGCGGACGTCCAGGAGCGGGTGTTCGAACGCTTCGCGCGGGGCGACGCCTCACGCTCCAGGCACCACGGCAGCACCGGACTCGGACTGGCCATCGTGGCGGCGGTGGTGTCCGCTCACGAGGGCGACGTGCGGGTCGACAGCCGCCCGGGCAGGACGGTGTTCACCGTGTGCCTGCCGGTGGATTGCGCCGGATCCGACACCTCACAGCCGCCTCACAGCCTGGCCACACCGGGCTGACAGGCCGGCCCGGGACGGTCGGCTGCATGAACGTACCAACCCGTCTCGCCGACCCCGGCGACCTCGCCGCGAGCGCGGCCCTGCCGGCCCGTCATCATCTGCCGTCCCAGCTGCGCACCACCACCGTTCTGGACGTGGTGGTGCCCGTCCACAACGAGGAGACGGCCCTGGGACCTTGCGTCCGACAGCTGCACACCTTCTTGACCCGCCACTTCCCCTACGGCTTCCGCATCACCATCGCGGACAACGCCAGCCGGGACCGCACCCAGGAGGTCGCCCGCGAACTCGCGCAGGAGTTCGGCGATGTGATGCTGGTGCGCCTGGAGGAGAAGGGGCGGGGGCGCGCCCTGCGCACCGTATGGGCCGCCTCCGACGCTCCGGTACGCGCCTACATGGACGTCGATCTGTCCACCGACCTCAACGCGCTACTGCCGCTTGTCGCGCCGCTGATCTCGGGGCACTCGGACGTCGCCACCGGCACCCGGCTGGCCTCCGGTTCACGCGTGGTGCGCGGACCGAAGCGGGAGGTCCTCTCGCGCGGCTACAACCTGCTGCTGCGCGGCTCACTGGCCGCCCGGTTCTCGGACGCACAGTGCGGCTTCAAGGCCGTACGCGGCGAAGTGGCCGACCAACTGCTGCCCCTGGTGCAGGACAACGGCTGGTTCTTCGACACCGAACTGCTGGTCCTGGCCGAACGGGCCGGGCTACGCGTCCACGAGGTCCCCGTGGACTGGGTGGACGACCCCGACTCGCGGGTCGACATCCTGCGCACGGTCACCGACGACCTGAAGGGCGTCTGGCGGGTCGGGCGAGCGCTGGCGAGCGGCACGCTGCCCCTGGACCGGCTGCGCCGCCCGTTCGGCGACGACCCGCGCGACCGCCACCTTGCCGGCGTACCCGGCGGTCTGCCGCGCCAGCTCATCGGCTTCTGCCTGGTCGGCGTGTTGAGCACCCTGCTGTACCTGGGGCTCTACTCCCTGCTGCGGCAAGGCATGGGCGCCCAGGCTGCCAACGCGCTCGCCCTGCTGCTGTCCGCGCTGGGCAACACCGCCGCGAACCGACGGCTGACGTTCGGCGTACGCGGCCGCGAGCGCGCCGTGCGGCACCAGGCCCAGGGACTGCTCGTCTTCGCCGTCGGCCTGGCGCTCACCAGTGGCTCGCTCGCCGCCTTGGACACCGCCGCCGCCGACGCTCCGCACAGCGCCGAACTGGCGGTCCTGGTCTGCGCCAACCTCGCCGCGACGGTCCTGCGCTTCGTCCTGTTCCGCGCCTGGGTCTTCACCCGCCGCTGAGTGCCTTCTTCAAGTCCTCCAAGAGGGCGCGCCCCCAAGGGCGCGGGGAACCGCGCGCCCAGCCACAACACACCTGCACACGCTGCACACAGCGCACCGCCCCACCTCGTACGGCGGATTCCCGCCGCAACGGCACCACCGGGCAGACGACCCCGGTGACTGCTCACCACTGCGGCGGGAAGGGGTGTGCGGCACAGCCTGCTCAGGCACGCACATCGTCAGGCCTGCAAGCCGTCATGCCTGACGGCTTGCAAGCCCGCAGGCCCGAAAGCCGTCAGGCGGCCTTGGCGGCGGCAGCCTTGTCCGCGCCCTTGAGGCCGAAGATGTCGACGGCGTGGTAGTACGTCCACGCCGTCGAGTTGCAAGCGGTCTTCGTCGCCCCCGAGTAGCGGCTGCAGACCCGCTTGAGGTCCTCGTAGAACGCGGAGTCGATGCGGGCCTTGTTCGCGGAGAAGGCGCCGACCGCCTTGTAGTTGCGGTAGCCGAAGTCGTGGCGGGCACAGGCGTTCTGGAAGGGGAAGCCGAACGGGTTGTCGGGCGAGGAACTGCAGTAGTCCGTCGACCAGTTGAACCCGTAGGCCGCCCACTGCCCCTGGTTCTGCCGGGCGGCGTACCAGGCGTTGTAGCTCGACGCGCTGGTCTGCGTCCATGAGCTGAGGACCTGCAGTTTGTCGGCGGGAGCGGCCGAAGCCGAGCCGGCCGGAACGAGTACGGCGGGAAGCGCCAGAGCGGCGACGGTGAGGGGGACGGTGTAACGGCGGCGCATTCTCATGAAGACCTCCGAGAGGACGAGCCAGAGATGCCCCAGGCCAGGTGGGGTTCGCCGGGGCACGCCAAGCTTGCCAGCCGCGTGCACGTCCTGAACAGATGCGTTCAACTAGCAATTGAGCGCGCCTCGTTGGCGCCCCGGCGCGGACTTCGACTCCGCATCCCGAACAACAAGCGGGTCACTCTCGTCCGGCGGACCAGCAGTTCGTACGCGGCGAGGGTGAGGGCGAGGGCGATCGCGACGAGGGCGGAGTACTCGACCGGTATCGGCGCCGACCAGCCGGTCACGAGGTAGGCGACGCCCACCACGATCGGCTGGTGCAGAAGGTAGAGCGGCAGCACAGCAGCGGCGAGGTAGCCGTACCCGCGTTCAATTGCTGGTCGCCGTGACCGTCCCGGCCGTTCTGGCCGCCCCGGCTCTTCCCATCGCCGAAGCCGTCGCAGCCGTCGTCGGTCGAGGAGGCCCGGGATGGCGACCACCAGGCACCATCCGGCGGCTCCGAACAGCGCCCGGGAGGCGATGGCCAGCGCGGTCATCTCGGTGAAGGGCTCGTCGGCCAGCGCGAAGCCGGGGCCGGCCGCGGCGAACAGCACGACACCGATCCAGGCCGCGACGCCGGCGTCCCGTCGCGTCGCGGTACGGAAACGGTCGTCGGCGGCGAGCGCGAAGCCGGCGAGGAAGAAGAGCAGATACGACCAGCGGTGCCAGCCGGCGAAGTCCTCCTCCATCCGCGCACCGGCGCAGAGCGCCGCGAAGGCGACGGCCGGCAGAAGTACCAGCCCGCGCCGGCGCACAGCCGCCTCCGCCACCCGGTCACCGATACGGCGCACCGGCTCGCGCGGCAGCAGCCACAGGTGGAGCGGCACCAGCAGGAGGGAGAAGGTCAACAGGAGCACGACGAACCAGAGGTGTCCGGTCTCGAAGTGCTCACCCTGGAGGAGGAACGGGAACTCGGCCATTTCCAGACGAACGTCGTAGAAGCGGGGCAGGAAGGCGAGGTACGACTCATGGTGGTCGGCGTCGGCCGAGCGCAGCCGCAGCCACTGGGGCAGCGGGTTGAGCGCGAGGGTCACGAAGATCAGGGGTACGCCGAGCCGCAGCAGTCGTTCCGTGGTGAACCGCCGCGCGCCGCGCCGTCGCAGCGAGTGCCGGGCACCGAGGCCGGAGATGAGGAACAGCAGCGGCATGGCCCAGACGACACCGAACCCGGCGACGATCAGAATGGCCCCGGTCGTCTCGTCGTTCTTGACGTAGAAGTCGTCATCGGTGGCGTACACCAGCGCGGAGTGGAAGAAGACCAGCCCGATCACGACCAGCATCCGCACGGCGTCCAGTTCCGCTCGCCGCCCCGGTTCTTGCGCCGGGCGTGTCCCCTGCTTGTCCGCAGGCCCCCGTTCCGGCTCCCTCCCCGGCTCGCGCTCCGGCCCCGGTTCGGGTAACGCCGCCTGTCCCTGCTGCCCTGCGTCCGACATCACGCCTGCGCCCTCCCCCGTCCCCGCCCACCGTCCTCGCCCGTCGTCCCCCGCCCGTTGCGCACGGCCTGAGTGGTTCCTGCCTGCCGCACGGTCAGGCGGTCCGGAGGGGCGGGATCGCGGTGCCGTCCACCGCTGGGACGATGCGGTCTCCTGTACCGGGCCGCCGCCCACGACGGCTCGGACGACGCGCCCCGGCTCCCGGTCGGGCCTCCTGCGGGCCGTCGGGACTCGACCGGGCCTCATCGAGCCCGTCGACGAGCAGCGTAGCGAGCCGGTGCACGGCTGCCCAGACGACGAACCCGGCTCTGTCGCCGGGACGGACCGCAGCCGGCGGTCGCCGAGCCTGAGTTGCCGCTTCCACCGCCGGAGCCGGGCGTGCCATGCCGGCCGGCGGCTTGATCGGAGGTGGGGGTGCACGGGATGGGGCATGGGTACGGTCAGCAGCAGAGCGTCCGCGGGCAGCGCGGTGCGGGCGCCCTACCAGGGGCATGAGCCGCTGAATGAGGAGGAGTTGATCCGGTGGTGGAGACAGCGGTCGACGGCCGCCCCATGGTGCGATACCGCTCCCCGGTCCTCGACAGCGCGCGGTGGGAGGGCTTTCCGTTCCGCGGCGACGACATCGTGATCAGTACTCCGCCCAAGTGCGGCACCACATGGACGCAGATGATCTGCGCCCTGCTCATCCATGGCACCACCGACCTCCCACAGCCCTTGAACAGCATGTCGCCCTGGCTGGACGCCCTCTACCGGGACCGCGACGACGTGGTGGCCGCTCTGCGGGCGCAGCCCCACCGCCGATTCATCAAGTCGCACACCCCGCTGGACGGTCTGCCGTACGACGAGCGCGTGACGTACATCTGTGTGGGCCGCGATCCGCGCGACGTGGGCCTGTCGACGCAGCACCACATGGCCAACATGGACCCGGCCGCCGTCGCGCGCGCCCGCGCACGGGCCGTCGGGGAGAAGGCCGACGCGAAGGCGGCCGAAGAGATGGCCGAGATGGCGGCACGGCGGGTGCGGGAGGGCGCCGAGCCGGGCTCATCCGGCTTCCTGCACTGGGTCGAGAACCGCGCCCCGGTGGCCGAGGCACCGGCGAGTCTGCGCTACACGCTGCACCATCTGGGAACGTTCTGGGAAGCCCGGCACCTCGACAACGTGGTGCTGCTGCACTACGACGACCTCAAATCCGACCTGGCGGGAAACATGCTCCGCCTGGCGCAGCAGCTCGGCATCACGGTGGCAGAGGAGAAGCTCCCCGACCTGGTGCGGGCGGCGACCTTCGAGGCCATGCGCGGCCGGGCCGACCAACTCGTCCCCGAGGCCGACATGGACGTCTGGCGCAGCCCCCGCGACTTCTTCCACCGGGGCTCGTCCGGGCAGTGGCAGGAGGTCCTGACCGAACAGGACCTGCGCCGGTACGCGGAGGTCACCGCCCGCTGCGCCGCCCCCGGCCTGGCAGCCTGGCTGCACCCCACCCACCCGCTCCCAGCCGCACCGGAGAACGGAACGGAACTGAACGGAACGGAACGGGCCCGAAGGCCGTACGGAGCGGACTCGTAGGACGGACGGAACCCGGCCGGCATGCTCCGAGGCGCCGAGCCGGGCGGCGCACGGGCCGACGTACGCCGTAATGCGGGCGAACCACCAATCAGCAGATACCGAGCCCCGGCCCCGATCCCCGGTCCTCGGTCCTCGGTCAGTAGACGATCGACACGATCCGGCAGGCGGCTTCCGCCAGTCGACGGTCGCCCTCGATGCGGGCGCGGGCCAGGGCGGTGTCCGGCTGGATACCGCGGGTACACAGTCGCCACGCGGTCTCCGGGTCCAGGCCGACGGTCGCGGCCGGGCGCCCGGTCTCCGGCTCGGCCAGAGACCACCGGTCCGCAGTGGCAGTGGCAGTGGCAGTGGCAGTCCATGTTCCGCCGGCCGGACCTTCGACCCGCACCTGGACCTGGGTGCCGACGCGGGCATCGACCCGGCGCAGGGTGTGGGGCAGGGCCCGCATGAAGGTGTCCAGGACCACGGAAAGGAACCGCGCCTCGGGATCGGTGCCGTGGCCGGTGGCGAGGCGGATCTGCTGGCGGTGGGTCCAGAACTCGGTGAGATCGCGGGCGCTGTCCAGCCACATCGGCGCCGGATCGACGCCGGCCCAGGACACCCCCAGGGAGGGAGCGTCGGGGTCGGCTGTCTCGAAGAAGCGGGCCACCTGGGCGCCGACCAGGTCCAGGGTGTCGACGAGCGCCGCCGGGCTCACCCGGCGGTGGGTGTCGACCCATTCCTGATTGATGCGGTGGATGAACGCCTCCAAGGTCTCCCCGGGCACGAAGCGGGGTCCTTCCTGGTGGCCGTCGCGGTCTCGGGCGAGGCGCCCGTAGAAGTCGCCGAGGAGGTGGGCGGCCAGATCCCGCACCGTCCAGCCCGGCGCCGCCTCCCTGCGCCAGTCGGCGGGCGTCAGACCGCGCAGGGTTGCCGTCAGCGCGGCCTGTTCAGGACCGAAGAGCGGACGGGCGTCGATCGGGGCACCGAGCCAGGAGTGCCCCGGCACGTCACTGAGCTGTGAGTCCATATCGAGATCCTGCCAACCGGACGCCCTGACGCCCACCGGATTCCGTTCCGTCCGTCGGCCCGCCGGCCCGTGAGCTGTTGAGCACGACCCCGTCAGAGGTGGGCGGAGCGCTGACGCGCCGACGCAGATCAAGCGCCTGTGGGGTCACTGCTCGTCGCGCCGTGCTCGCACCTCGACGGCGTCGAGAGCGGGTGTGAGGGGTGCCAGCGCGGCGCGGAGCAGGTCGGGCAGGGAGCCGGCCGGGACGACGAGCCCTCCGCCGGCCGAGGATGTGGCGGCCTGCTGGAACCACCGTTCGAGGGCGACGTGGACGGCGGCGGCGACGCTCGCCGCGAGCACGCGGGCGGTGAACGGGTCGGTGCCGCCGAGGCTGTCGTCGATCGCGTCGGCGAGGGGGTGCTCGATCGCAGCGGTGGCGTCCAGGAACGCGTTTCGCAGCGCCGGACTGGTGGTGATCAGCAGCAGTGCGTCGCGGCCGGCTTCTCCCGGGGCGGTGTACTGCTCCACGATCGCAGCGAGGACGCCGTCCGCGAGGCGGACGTCGGCGGGGCGGGCGGCTACTGCCGCCGCCACCCGGGATTCCCGCTCGGCGGTGACGGCGGCGACGATCGCCTCCTCACGGCTGGAGAAGTAGTTGTTGTAGGTGCGGGGCGAGACGCCGGCGGCCTCCGCGATGTCGTCGACGCGGACGTTGTCCGGCCCGCGCTCCAGGGCCAACCGCAGTGCCGCCTCGCGCAACGCCTCTCGTGTGGCCTGCTTCTTCCGCTCACGCAGACCGGCCCGTCGTGTCGTCACCACACCAGCATCCCGCAACGACTGCGCGCACGCAAATTAGCATGGCCTCCAAATTTGCGTGCACGCATATTTCGCTTTAGCGTCACCCCTTCGACACCCCCCGGCAGGAAGGACCAGCATCATGCGGGCCAAGGGCATCAACTACGACACCGGCTTCGTCCGCGCTGGAACGCTCTCCCGTGAGCGTTTCGACCCGGACGTCGTCAGGCGGGAGCTACGCGTCATCCGTGACGACCTGCACTGCACCGCCGTCCGTGTCATCGGCGGTGATCCGGAACGACTGGAACTGGCCGCGGCCTCCGCCGCCGACCTGGGCCTGGAGGTCTGGTTCTCGCCCTATCCCCTGGAACTGACCCGCAGGGAAATGCTCGACCTGTTCGCCGACTGTGCGGCGCGCGCGGAGCGGCTGCGGCAGCGGGGAGCCGAGGTCGTCTTCGTCACCGGCGCCGAGTTGAGCTTGATGAACAAGGGGTTCCTGCCCGGCGCCGCCCAGGAGGACCGGCTTCGGTTGCTGCTGGACCAGCGGGACCGCCTGCACGAGCGGGTGGGCGAAATCAGCGCACACGTCAACAGCTTCCTCGCCGAGGCCGTGGCGGTCGTCCGCGAGCACTTCGCCGGGAAGATCACTTACGCCTCCATACCGCTCGAACGCATCGACTGGGCGCCTTTCGACTTCGTCAGCGTGGACCTGTACCGGTCGGCGGAGGTCGCCGACCAGTTCTCCAAGGGCGTGCGCACCCTCGTCGCCCAGGGAAAGCCGGTCGCCATCACCGAGTTCGGCACCGCGACCTATCACGGCGCCGGTGACCTGGGCGGTCGCTGCATGGAGATCGCCGAGTACGACAGCCGGACCGGCGCTCCGGTCCGGCTGAACGACACGTTCACCCGGGACGAAGCCGGGCAAGCCAGCTATCTGCGTGAGCTGTTGGAGGTGTTCGACACCCACGGTGTCGACAGCACATTCGCGTTCCTCTTCGCCCTCCACAGCTTCCCCCACCGCCCCGACGGCGACCCCCGCGACGACCTCGACCTCGCCAGCCCCGGCATCGTCAAAGTCCTTGAGCACGGCCGGGGCGACGCCTATCCCGACATGCCCTGGGAGCCCAAGGCCGCGTTCACCGCACTCGCCGACTTCTACAGCGCCTGATCACATGGCACGGCCGGCTCACAGCGACACCGCACCCGCGGCGTACGGCACGCGACGCGCGACTACGGCGTGCGACGTACGACGCGCGACACGCGATGGCGGGTGAGGCGCGGATCACTCGGGGATCGCCCGCAATGCCGGGCGGCGCCGGGCCCGACCCTGCTTGGCTGGTGGCCTCAATGATCACTGGAGGTCCACGCTCATGGCGCTCACACACTGGGGATTCATCTACACGGCTGCCGGCAGTGCCGCGGGCGGCGATGTCAGCGTGACGGACACGGGCACGTGCCGCACTGTCCTCGTGGGGGTGGAGAAGCCCGAAGAGGGCGTTGAAGTCGCACGCCGCCTGGTGGACGAAGGTGTGCAACTGATCGAGCTGTGCGGAGGCTTCGGGCCGGTGTGGGCCGGACGCATCATCGAGGCGATCGATGGCGCGGTCCCCGTAGGCACCGTCGGCTACGGCCCCGAGGCCGTCGACCAGGTGCACGCAATCTTCTCCTGACCGCCCGACTGAACCAGGTCGCCGCGCGGCGTGCGGTTCCGCCCGGGCATCCTCGGCGAGACCGCCGAACGGAGGTGGATGGGGCTCGGCCTGGAAGCGTTCAAGTGGTGCTCAACCGGTCGCCCGGCGTCGGAAGGCGGGGCGGGACGTAGCCGTCGTGGTCCTTGGGATCGCCTGCGCGCCCGTCGCCGAGCAGTTGGTCGGGAAGGAGGACGACGCGGGCCGTCTCGGACAGGTCCGGACCCTGTTCGGCGCCGGGACCGATCCAGGAGTCACCCGTCTCCACCGGTGGGACGCCCACTCCCTCGTACACGTCGACGGTGTCGCACAGCAGCACGACGTCAGCCGAGTCCACCGCACATACCGCGACCTGCACTCTCGTCTCCGGCAGCGGTGCGGTCGCGGTGGTGCTGTAGCTGAAGCGCACGGCACGGCCCCGTTCGGGGACCTGCGGGTGCCGCCCTGTCCCCCAGTCCGTGACTTCGACGGTCAGCGGGTACGTCACATCATCGCGGACCACTGTGACTGCGGTTGCCGCGGGGCCGGGAGCACGCTCGGTCCGACCGCCTTCCCCCGCGGTACAGCCGGCGAGAGCCGCAGCCGCGCAGGCACCCGTCACCGCCCGCACTGCCGCAGCGCGACACCACCCCTTCGAGGCCACCGCTCCACCTTCGGTCCTGCCTGTGCCGTTCCCACTTCCAAGCTCGGGACGTCGGCCATCGCTGTTCCGGTTCCCGACCGAACGTCCCGTAACTGCTGGTCGCGGGTACGGCGATCACCAGTGCCCGGTGTCAGGCGCCCAGCCGGGCTGCTCCCGTCGTACGCCTGCCGGACCGCTTGATTGAGGGCGCGGGCACAGGCGGTCGTCGGTGTGTGGAGGCGGGAGGAGCAGCGGGTGTTTCGAGGCGGGATTTGAGAGCGTGCTGCGATGAGTTCCGTACTCGCTCGCTGTCTGTAGAGGAAGACGCACCGGATCGAGCAGGGAGCAGGTGATCTCCGTGGAGGTCGCGCGAGTTCTGATGGTCGCGCCCGTGAGGGACGTGGAGGCGGCGGTCGCCTGGTACGAACGGCTGCTGGGCCGCCCGGCGGACACCCGGCCGATGCCGTCGCTGGCCGACTGGCACCTCACCGCGGGCGGCTGGCTCCAGGTCTTCCAGGATCCGCAGCGCGCTGGTTCGGCTCTGCTCAACCTGGAGGTGCCGGAGCTGGATCAGGCCTTGGCCGAGCTCGCGGAGCGCGGCCGGACCGCAGGGCCGGTGCAGACCGGCGGCGTACGCACCCGCTTCGCCCAGCTGCAGGATCCCGACGGCAACCTGGTCACCCTGATGGAGAACCCGGTGGCCTGACGCGCATGTGGCGGGCGGTCAGAGTCGAAGTGGCTCTGCCCGCGCGGACGGGTTCTGGCTCGCCTGCTGTGGTGCTTGCACGCCGAGAGATGAGGTGGGGAGGACGGTCCCGGCCGGCCAGGTCGTCCTGCCGGACGGCGTCGAGACAGTCAGGCAGGCGCTCTGACGGCCGAGCACCGCGCCGAGCTCCGGGGCCGGCTCGGCTTTGTGCAGGCGTCGCTCACCGACGCCTGCATGGCTGCGATTCACCGCGACGCTACCGTGCGGCTCCTGCGGGGCGTCGAGGAGGCATTGTGCGGCGCGCAACGGGCCCGCGACTCGCCGCGGATGTCGACACCGAGGCGGAGGCGGCGGCCCTGGTCGCGTTCGTGGACGGACTGTGCCTGCACCACGCGGACTCGTCGTCCGGGTGGCCCTTCACTCCTCTGTCTCGAACGCCTGGGCGACGGCGAGGCTGTCCTCGTAGACATGGTGCCGGGTGACAAGGCCGTCTTCGACGGTGAGATGCAGAGCGAACCGCGCCTGATAGGAACGCCCGGTGGGTCGGGCGGTCTGACGGATCTCTCCGAGCACGACCGCGTCGCTTCCGTCGACAAGGATGCGCTCGACCTCGGTCGCCACCAATTCCGGCACGTGGTACTCGGCAAGCTCGCGGTAGTGGGCGGCCGCGTCGGCCCGGGTGGACCGGTGACGGATCCACGGCGTGTCAGTACGGCCGTGTTCGGCCTCCGGCCAGTCGAGCTTCCAATCGCTCTGGTCGGCATACATCTGGGCGATGCGCTCGGGATCGCCCTCGCCGATTCTGCGCAGCAACTCCTCGACCACAGTGCGCGTGTCGGTAGATGCGGCTCTCGACATGACTGACCTTCCGTCTGGTCCGCGTCCTCCGACGCGGAGAGATCACCGATCCTGCCGGTGCGGGCACGTCAAGGCGATTACCTCTGAGGTAAGACAAGCGGTCCGCCACGCTTCCGATCCGCGCCCTGGAACGATGTGTCGCTCGCTCGAACGGACAGGAACGGCGAGAGTGCGGCGGTTGCGCGAGCGTAGGCGCTGTCCGGGCCCACGAACCCGCGGTCGGGAACGGGTGCACCTGTGCGTCGCCCTGCCCGAAGGTGATGTTGTCGAGACCTTCTGCGATTGCGTCACGGCGGGCGCGTTCCAGCATCGGCGCGGAGAGGTCGACACCCAGGACGTTCCCTTCGAGGAGACAGTGCCTAGTCGGCGACCTGTGCATCTCGGAGGGGCACGCTGTCCGACCCGTCTGCGGCCTCCCAGCGCAGCAGGTCTCCCGGCTGGCAGTCGAGCACTTCGCAGAGCGCGGCGAGCGTCGAGAAGCGCACGGCCTTGGCGCGGCCGTTCTTGAGGACTGCCAGGTTGGCCGGGGTGATTCCGACGCGTTCGGCGAGTTCACCCACGGTCATCTTCCGCTTGGCCAGCATCACGTCGATGTCGACGGCGATCGGCATCAGATCACCTCGTCCAACTCGGCCTGCATGTGCGACGCCTCGATGTCGCGCGCGACGGCCTGGGCGAGCAGCATCCGCAACACGAGGACGATGAGTGCGACCCCGAGCACCGCCAGGCCGGCCCCGCCGATCAGGAGGACGATACCCGGTGCGACGGCCTCGCCCGGTGCGAGGACGGCGCCGAGCGCCCACAGAAGGAGTGCGGCTCCCGTAAAGGCTCCGGTCACCAGGTCCACGTACCGGAAGGACGCGTCGAGCCCCTTCCCGCAGCGCCGTGAACATGCTGGCACCTGGACACCGCTTCGGCGCGGCACCATGGGCTACAAGCAGGTGACGTACCAGCCCGCCGGCAACTTCTGGGCCCTTCGATGGGCGGAGACGGTGCTGCACCTCGGTCTCGCCCTGGCCCTGGCCGCGTTCTGCGCCTGGTGGTTCCGCCGCCGAGCGACCTGCAGGCACCAGTCCGCCAGGGAGTATCCGGGGGGGCAGCCGGGACCCGGCTGCTCCCGGCAGCAGCGCCGAACCCCACCTCGCCCAACGGGCCCCACGCCTGTGCGACGGGGTTCCGGCTCCAGCGCGGCAGGCGCACGGTTTTGCACGGTGGCCTGGCGGCCCTTGTCTAGGTCCCGTGCGGGCGCTCGCCGCCCGTGGCGGGAAAGGTCCGCCGGTAGTCCGTCGGTGAGACGCCGACCTGCTTGAGGAAGTGGTGGCGCAGGTTGTTGGCCGTGCCCAGTCCGCTGCGTTCGGCGACTTTCTCCAGCGGCAGCGAGGTGGACTCCAGCAGGCCCTGCGCCTGGCCGATGCGCTGGTTGAGCAGCCACTGCAGCGGCGTCACCCCGGTCGCCTCGCGCAACCGCCGGTAGAAGGTGCGCGGGCTCAGTGCGGCGCGCCGGGCCAGGTCCTCCACGGTCAGCGGCCGGTGCAGGTTTTCCAGGGCCCAGGCCAGTACGGGTCCCAGACCGCGGGCGTCCGTCGCGGGCACGGAGTGGTCGATGAACTGCGCCTGCCCGCCCGGCCGGTGCGCGGGAACCACCATCCGGCGGGCCAGTTGGTTGGCGACATGTGCGCCCAGGTCGCGACGGACCAGGTGCAGGCACAGGTCAAGTCCGGCGGTCAGTCCGGCGCTGGTGAGCACATCGCCGTCGTCCACGTACAGCACCGAGTCGTCCACCCGCACCTTCGGGTGCCGTTCCGCCAGTTGTGCGGTGTGCATCCAGTGAGCGGTGGCGCGCCGCCCGTCCAGCAGCCCCGCCGCGGCGAGCGCGAAGGCGCCGGTGCACAGCGAGACCATGCGGGAGCCTCCGTCGTAGGCGTGCCGCAGGGCGTCGACCAATTCCCCGGGCACGGGCGCGCCGTCCTCGACACAGGCGTCGGGCACCGACGTCACGATGACGGTGTCCGCGCCCGCCAGGTCCGCCAGCCCGTAGCGACTGCGCAGTTGGAGCCCGGACCCGGCCGGCTCGTCGCCCTGTCGGCCTTCCACCGAGGTGCCGTCCCCGCACATCCGCAGGTCGTACCAGGGTTCGGCCAGATCGGGCTGCGGCTTGCCGAAGACCGTGCACGGGATGCTCACCTCGTACAGATCCCACGAAGGGATCCTGATGTCCTCGGGCACGACCAGGGCGACGGAACCAGCGCTCATGCCGGCAGCGTACGCCGCCGGACTGGCAGGAATTTGGTGAAGGTGGTCACTCCTGTCACTGTTCCGGCCTGTCGCCCGCTGCGAACGTGGTGCCTACGTGATCAACCACCGCCATGCGGAACCACCAGGCGGATCCGGCTTACAGGGAGAAAGCACATGAACCGCGTACGCGAGGCAGTGACCGTTGTCGGACTGGGCTCGATGGGCTCGGCACTGGCCGCCGCGCTCCTGGACCAGGGTCACCCGACCACCGTCTGGAACCGCTCCCCGGGCAGGGCCGACGCACTCGTGGCCAAGGGCGCCACGCTCGCGGCCGACCCCGCCGAGGCCGTCGCGGCGAGCGGGCTGACCATCGTCTGCGTCCTGGACTACGACGTCATGTACGGCGTCCTCGGCCCGGCCACCGCCGCTCTGGAGGGCAAGACCCTGGTCAACCTCACCTCGGGCTCCCCGGAGCAGGCCCAGGAGGCCACCGCGTGGGCCGAACGGCACGGCGCCGCCTACCTCGACGGTGCGGTCATGACCACCCCGCCCGGCGTCGGCAACCCCGAGATGATGTTCCTCTACAGCGGAGAGGCCGCCCTCCTGGAGGCCCACCGCCCAGTCCTCGCCGCCCTCGGCGACCCCGTCCACCTGGGCACCGACCCGGGCCTGGCCTCGTTGTACGACGTCGCCCTGCTCGGCCTGATGTGGTCGACCTTCACCGGCTGGCTGCACGGCACCTCCGTGGTCACGGCACAGGGAACGGACGCCACAGCGTTCACCCGCGTCGCACTCCGCTGGCTCACCGCCGTGGCCGGCTTCATGACCACCTACGCCCCTCAGGTGGACGCCGGGCACTACCCGGGCGACGACGCCACCGTCGACATCCAGATCGCGACCATCGACCACCTCATCCACGCCGCTGCGGCCCGCGGAGTCGACAACGCACTGCCACAGCTCCTGAAGGCCACCATGGTGCGCGCTCGCGCGGCGGGTCACGGCTCCGACAGCTACGCGAGTGTCATCGAGGTACTGAAGAAGCCGGAGAGCACCAAGTGAGCAGCCAGGCAACCGGGCCCGAGTCTCCTGCCCCGCTACATCCCCAACCCCCGTGGGACGAACTGCTCGCCGCCACCGGACAGGAGTGTCTGTCCGCGCTGGAGGAAGCGGCAGAGCGGGACTGGACCGTCCCGGCGGGGGGCCTGGAGTGGAGCTGCCGCGCGGCCCTCGATCACCTCGCGCTCGGCCTGATCGGCTACGCGGGCCTGCTCATCGCCCGACCCACCGACCGCTACATCACCCTGTTCGCCTCGCTCGACGCCCAAGCCCCCGTGGCCCACTGCCTGGAGGGCCTGCACATCGCCACGGTCGTGCTGCGCTCGGCGGTCCGCGAGGCCCCCGCCACAGTGCGGGCCTGGCACCCTTGGGGCCACTCCGACGCATCTGGCTTCGCCGCCATGGGCCTCGCCGAACTGACCGTCCACACCTGCGACATCGGCCGTGGCCTGGGACTGGAGCTGCGTCCGTCGAACGAGGTGAGCGCGGTGATTCTGGACCGTCTCTTCCCCGACGCGCCCGTCGGTCATGCCGCGTCGGACACCCTGCTGTGGTGCACGGGCCGCACCGAGCTGCCGGGCCTGCCCCACCGAACGGCCTGGCAGTGGGACGGCACCGTGCGCTGAACCCTGGCCCAGACACTGTCCGGGAGCGGCCAGGCCCCCGCCGGAGGGCCGTGCTGGGCGCGAGGAGCGCTCGTCGTCTGCTCCCGGACTGAGACGCTCCGCCCGTTCGAACGAGGACTTCGGCACCCGGCCGACGCCCGGTGGGACGGATCAGCCGGGTGTCGCCCTCCTGGGATCGACCCGGGCAACCTCCCGGGCTGTGCGGCCGAAGAGCTCCATTGCCTGGGTGCCACCGTCGGACCGCCACAGCGGTCCGTATCCGAGGTCGGTCTCCACCCACCGGAACGTAGGCGATGTCGGGACGGCCGTGGTACAGGGTGATGTGGGTCCCCTGCCAGCAAGGCTCCCTTGCCGCCGACGACGAGTGTCAGCACTTCCTGGAAGTTGGTGACGAACGGCCCCTGGGCGAACGTACGCGTACTGGAACCCCCGGCAGAACGCGGCCTTCGTGGACAGCGTGTCGACGGGCCGAAGCTGAGGAATCCAAGCTGCACGCCTGGGAGGTGTACCAGCGAGGCGGCCCGCCGGGGGTGGGTCACGATCCCAGCCGTCCCGCTCATCGCGGACCACGGCGGCCCGCTGCCCGCTCTGCGCGTCGCGCCGACACGACGCCGTCGCCGCGCCGGAGGCGGCAAGGCGGCCAGGCAGCCCAAACGGCACGCCGTCCGCAAGGCGGGAGGGCTTCCGGGTGGACCTTGCAGGGGGAGACGGCTGATGCCACTGTCGCTCCATGAGCAGACAGATCGTCGCCGTAACTCCACATGAAATCCCGGAGCGCCCACCTGTTCGTCTCACTGTCGGAGAGTTCGTCGAAGCGGGGGAGCGCGACGGCGAGTGGCCCGAGTTCGTGTTCGTGACCGCATCCCACGGCTCCGGCTGGGTCCCGGCACGGCACCTTTCCGGACCGTCCGGAAAGGTGCGGGTCGAAGAGCCCTACGACACGACGGAGCTCCCCACCGCGAAGGGCGATGTCCTCGACGTCCTGGCGGAGGACCTGCAGAGCGGCTGGCTGTGGTGCCGCAACAGTGCCGGCCGCGAGGGCTGGGTGCCGCTCAAGACGCTGGCGCAGGAGTCCGCGGAACGCGCGCAGTAGCGCTGCCGAGGTATCGCCACCCCTGCCCGTCCGCCCCTGGAAGGGGACGGGCGGGGCGGGGGCAGGGTAATGCTCCTCTGTGGCGCTTGCTGAGGCGAGGGCCGCCGGGCCGGCGACGGTCTTCGAACTGGTCGAGTCCGCCCAGGCCCGGTCTCAGGCGCTCGTGCGCCTGCGTATGTGCAGGTGGCCATCGCGGGGGAAGGAGGGCGGCGCCGCGGGCAGAATGGTGTCGAAGTCGTAGCGGCTCTTCTGCGCAACCCTGCACGATGCCAGGTTGTCCACCTGGTGCAGGAGCTCGAGGCGCTCCAGCCCGTCGGCTTCGAAGGTGTCGAAGGCCCAGCTGGTGAGTGCTTCCAGAGCGCGTGGGGCCACTCCCCGGCCGCGCGCGTGCGCCGCGGTCCAGTAGCCCACCTCGGCAGCCGGTTTGCCCGAGGCGACGCCCTTGAGGACCACGCTGCCCACCAACTGCTCGCACACCGGGCCGGGTCGAGCCTCGAGGACGGCGAAGCCGAACCGCTCGCCCGTCGCCCAGTCCCGCTGCTGGGCCTGCACCCACCGGACTCCGTCAGCTTCGTTGTCCACGGCAGAGCTCGCCCACTGGCGGGTTGCGGGATCACCGCTCCCCTCGGCCAACGCAGCAGCGTCCGCCATGCGCCAGGGGCGAAGAACGAGAGCGGGAGAGGCCGTCGTAGCGGCCGCCTGAAGTACGACGGGGGAACTCATCGACCGATCGTATGCGTAGGCTTTCTCACCGGACGCCGGCCGTGTGGGGCTCGTACCGCCTTGCGGCCCCGTCATTGCCGTGTCCGGACGCGCAGAGCCTCGACGGACCAGTCGAGCACCGGAGCCAGACTCTCCGGGGCCGGCCAGCCGTTGACCACGGCGAGCAGTTGGAGGTACCGCTCCCTGCGGGGGTCGTTCACGCTCTCCAGCCGAGTCGCCAGTCGGCGGCGGAGCCCGATGTCGTCGGGGCGGCCGAGGAGATGCGCGTAGTGCGCCGTGAACGCCGCGACGACCGGATCGGCCCTGGGCGAGTCCGGGTCGATGCCGGCGGTCAGGGCAGGGCCCGCCTGGTCACGGACGACTGCGGCAATGTCGCGGCGCGGGCCCGTCGTCCCGCTTCCGGCCTGCTCGGCTGCCTGTTCCTCGGCCAGCCGCCGCACGAGGGCGCGGAAATCCGGGTCCAGCGACATTTCCGCCAATTCCACCCACGCCTGGACCTGCTCCGGCTCCGGGTTGTCGGGCAACTCGGGGGTCATCGAGCGCATGACCCCCGCGAATGCGGGGGCGGCGTCAAGACCGCCGAAGACGGCGTCGAGGAAATCGCCGATCAGCCGTCGGCGTTCGTCCTCGGAAAGCTGAGCCAACCGGTGCATGAGTTCCGTCTCCTCGGGTGTGGACCCGCGCTCGGCCACCGCCGTCAGTACCGACCGCCGCAGGCACAGGACGCGGATCTGCACGGCCAGTGCTTCGGCGTGCGCCGCGGCGACCTCGGGAAGCGCGAGCTCGCGGTCCACGACCTTGCGGATCGTGGTGAGGTCCAGTCCCAGCTCGCGCAGGGTGCGCACGAGGTCCAGCCGTGCGGCGGCGTCGATGTCGTACAGGCGGTAGCCGGCCGGGCTGCGGTCCGTCGGCGCCACGATTCCGCGATCGGAGTAGAACCGAATGGTTTTGACCGTGAGACCGGTCCGTCGAGCGAGCTCGCCGATCGAGTAGAGCGTGTCGCCGTCCATGCCCCCACCTTCGCGTCTCCCCCTGCTGGAGACTCAAGTCCGCTCCCGGTCCCTTCGCCCGACGGCGGGCAACCACTCCCCGGCCGCAGGTCTCGGACGACAGTCGTCAGGCTTCCGGCGGAGGTGTGGCTGTCGCCCCGTTCATACTCGGCCCGGCCCTCACTGGCGGGACGCCCTGAGCTCGCGGATCAGTGCGCGGACAGCGGCGCTGGAAGCCAGTTCCGGTGTGGTGAGGTAACCCACGGAACGGGTCGGGCGTTCGGGTCCGAGATCGGTGATCTCGATGTTGTCCGGTGCCTCGTTCAGTGAGAGCGCGGGCATGATCGCCATACCGAGACCTCTGCTCACCATCGAGAGCACCGCTCCGTCGTCCTCGGCCAGTACGGTGGCCTTCGGAATCCAGTCCTGCCCGGCCCACCACCGTCGGGTGTAGGAGCCGCAGTTCTCGTGCCAGTCCACCAGCGGCAGGGAGCGCGGGTCGGGGTGACCGGCCGGGTGCACCAGCGCATAGGACTCCTCGATGAGGACGTCGCCGATGAGCCCAGCGGGCACGGAGGTGGCGCCGAGCGTGGCGATGCCCATGTCCGCGCGCCCCTCTGCGACCTCGCCGGCCGTGCCCGCGCCCAGCTCCCGGACCACGTACACCTCCGGTTCGATGCCGGGGTGGCGGGCGGAGAGGCGCTCCAGGGCGGGCGGCAGCAGGTGGAGCGCGGCGCTGCGGAAGGCGGCGATGCGCAGCGGGCCCTCGACCGTGCCCTGCTCGGCGCTGCGGGCCTCCGCGGCCAGAACGTCCAGGAGCCGCAGTACCCGGCGGGCGTGGGCGGCAGCGGCGGCACCGGCAGCGGTCGGCGTCGCGCCCTTACGGCCCCGCTCGAAGAGGACCGTTCCGATCTTGCGTTCCGTCCCGCGGATGGAGTGCGAGACTCCGGACTGGGTGAGTCCGAGGACTTCGGCGGCCGCCGAGAACCCGCGCTCGCGGTCGACGGCCACGAGGATGCGGAGCTCGTGCGGGGCGAGGTCGTCGGCGGCAGCCGCAGTGGCGACAGCTGCAGCGGATGCCGGGGCTACACGGGCTGCGGGCTTCACAGAACGTCCCACCTGCTTCTATGAGGGCCCCTCATGGGTCGGGCCGTTCCATGAGCGCAACTGTCTCCCCGGCCTCCGCATTCCTCCGTACGGTCACCGCCATGACCGAGACCGCGCTCACCGTGCACCAGACCGCCCGCCCTCATGGCTTCCCCTCCCCCGACCACTTCGCCTTCGTCGAATCCGCGATGCCGGAACCCGGCCAGGGAACGGCGCTGGTGGAGAACCTGTACTGGTCGGTGGACCCCTATCACCGCGAAATGATGGACGAGGACTTCGCACTGAACGCTCCCCTGGAGGGCCGCACCATCGGCCGGGTCGTGGAGTCCCGCACCCCGGCGCTCCGCGAAGGCGAGATCGTCTTCCACCGGCAGGGCTGGCGCACCCACGCTGTCGTGACCACCGAAGAGGTGCGTCCTGCCCCGCGCTTCGACGGCATACCGCTCTCCGCGCACCTGGGCATCCTCGGCGGCACCGGCCTGACCGCCTACGTCGGTCTCACCCGCATCGCCGAGCTCCGCGAGGGCCAGGACGTGTTCGTATCGGCCGCGGCCGGCGGCGTGGGCACGGCCACCGGGCGGCTCGCCCGGCTGATGGGCGCGGGACGGCTGATCGGTAGCGCGGGCAGGGCGACGAAGGCCGCCTACCTGACCGAATACGTCGGCTACGACGAGGTCTTCGACTACCGCACGGGCCCGGCGGCCGAGCTGCTCGCCAAGGCGGCACCCGACGGGATCGACCTCTACATGGACAATGTCGGCGGCGAGCATCTCGAAGCGGCGATCTCCTCGCTGCGTGAGTACGGACGGATCGTGCGGATCGGCACGATAGCCCAGTACAACAGCACCGGCACGCCCTACGCCCTACGCAACCTTCCCGACATCGTCGAGAAGAGCCTGCGCATGGAGGGCTTCTTGGTGCGCGATCACCGTGACGTGCAGGAGGAGTTGTACGAGTTCGTCGTACCGCACCTGCAGAGTGGACGCGTCACGCTCGACGAGACCGTGATCGACGGCTTCGGCGGCATCGTGGAAGCGTTCCTGGGGATGCTGCGGGGCGAGAACCAAGGCAAGATCATCGTGCGGGCGACCGGAGCGGACGCCTGACGGGCCGAGGTCACCCGCACGCGGCGCTCCTGTCGGTACCAACTGACGGGAGCACACGACCGGCCGATCGGACCGCGCACGAACAGGGGCCGTAACACGCCGGACCCCGGCCCGGACTGAGCAGCACCGACAGCGACCCGGCACGCCATCGGGACGAGCGTCGAGCGGGCGTCACGACACCTCTCAGAGCGTCTTCCCAGCGTCACGGTCAGCCCCCGACGCCCGCAGCGCAGTAACGCACACTCGTCCGAACCGCAGGTCAGGAGCGCTTCTCCGCCGGCTCCAGGATCGCCACGCACTCCATGTGGTGCGTCATCGGGAAGAGGTCGAAGGCGCGGAGGAAGCGGGGGCGGTAGCCGGCGGAGGCGAAATAGGAGAGGTCACGGGCGAGGGCGGCGGGGTCGCAGGCGACGTAGGCGATGCGGCGGGGTCCCAAGTCGGTGATCTGCTCGACGATGCGCTTGCCGGCGCCGGCGCGGGGTGGGTCGAGGACGACCAGGTCGGCCTCGGTGATGCCGGTGCGCGGCAGCACCTTCTCGACCTTGCCGTGCTCGATACGGACGCGCGGGAAGTCCTGGAGGTTCTTGCGGGCGTCGGCCACCGCGCGCTTACCCGCCTCGATGCCGAGCACCGCGCCCTTCTCGCCGAGGCGGTCGGCGAGCGCGCCGGCGAACAGCCCCACGCCGCAGTACAGATCGAGCGCCATCTCGCCCTTGCGCGGGGTCAGTCCGCGCATCACGGCGTCCACCAGCACCTCGGCGGCGCGGGGGTGGACCTGCCAGAAGCCGCCCTCGCCGACGCGCCAGGTGCGGTCGTCGGCGCGTTCGCGGACGAAGTCGCGGCCGTGTACACGGTGGACGGCGCGGTCCTTCTCGCCGATCCGGAGAACGGAGACCTCCCGGTTCAGCTCCACCAGGGGGAGGCGGCCTCCCGGACGGGGGGTGAGGACGACCTGCCGGTCGGCGGAGCCGGTGGCGGCGATGGCGTCGACGGCGGCGATCTGCGGCCACTCGCGGTCCTCGATGCCCAGCTCGTCGACGCCGGGCGCGGCGATCAGGCAGTGGTCGATGCGCTGGACCTCGTGCGAGCGGTGCTTGAGCAGTCCGGCGTGGCCCTCGGCGTCGATGGTGTAGTGGACGCGAGTACGCCAGGCGGGGACCTCGCCGGGGGCTACCTTGTCGCCGGGCGCGGGCTCGACGGTGCCGTCCCAGGAGACGTCCTCAGGCGTCATCCCGGCGAGCCGCTGCAGCTGCTCGGTGAGCACCTCGGCCTTGAGGCGGCGCTGCGCGCCGGGCTTGACGTGCTGCCAGTCGCAGCCGCCGCAGCGTCCGGGGCCGGAGAAGGGGCACGGCGCTTCGATGCGGTCCTTGGCGGGCTCCAGCACCCGCACCGCGTCGGCGCGCAGGAACCGGGAGTCGGCCCGGCCCTCGCTCACCCGCGCGACGACCCGCTCGCCGGGCAGCGTGTGCCGTACGAAGAGCACCTGGCCGCTCTCGGTGCGGGCGACGCAGTGACCGCCGTGGGCCACCGGACCGACCTCGACCTCGTGCTCCTCCCCCACCAGGGAGGGAGCGAGCTCTTCGGACGCGCCGGCGGACGCATGGGCGGACGCACTGGCTTCGGGCATCAGAGGGTGACTCCAAGAAGAGGGGGATGCTGGGACTGGGCCGAGGTGGGCCGAGCGCGACATGGCCGCAACCGCCGAGTCTACTTCCCGTGCGGGCTGATCCACTTCCCGCACGAGCTGATCCACTTACCGTGCGGTCCGATCCCTCGCATCCTCCGCTCCCGTCCCCGGTCAGGCCCGCGCGGTGCGCGCACCCCCGTGGGGGCGCCCCCGGCGCCGTACGTCCGCTCTACCTTCTGCGCTGTCGGGTCACGCTTCCCGCCGGGCCCGGTCCGTCGCCGGGGCCCTTGCCGCCCTTGGTCTGCTTGCCGCCCTTGGCCTGCTTGCCGCTCTTGCCGTCCTTCTCGGACTTGCGGGGCTGGATGACGGGGCCGCGGCGCACGGAGCCGGGGGCGTTCCACTGTTCGCGCCGCCTGGCGCGCTTCTTCGCCAGCTCGGAGGACTCCAGCTGATAGGGGACCGAGGTCACCATGACGCCGGGGGTGAACAGCAGCCGGCCCTTGAGCCGTAGCGCGCTCTGGTTGTGCAGCAGGTGCTCGTACCAGTGGCCGACCACGTACTCCGGGATGAAGACGCTCACCACGTCGCGGGGCTGCTCCTGGCGGAGGCGCTTCACATAGTCGATGACCGGTCGGGAGATCTCCCGGTAGGGCGAGTCGAGGATGGTGAGCGGGATGTCGATGCCGCTCTCGTCCCACTCCCGGCGCAGCTGTTCCGTCTCGTCCTGGTCCATGTTGACGGTGACGGCCTCGAGGGTGTCGCTCCGCATCAGCTTGGCGTAGCGCAGGGCGCGCAGGGTCGGCTTGTGGATCTTGGATACGAGTACGAAGGAGTGCACCCGTGAGGGGCGCAGCTTCGCCTCGCCGGGGTCCTCGGCCGCCAGTTCCTCGGCGACTCCGTCGTAATGTCGGCGGATGCCGGTCATGACGGCGTAGAAGAGGGCCATGCCCACCAAGGAGACCCAGGCACCGTGGGTGAACTTCGTCACCAGCACCACCACGAGCACCAGCCCGGTGAAGAAGGCTCCGAAGGTGTTGATGGCGCGCGAGCGGTACATGTGACGGCGGCGCGCCCGGTCGGTCTCGGTGGTCAGCAGCCGGTTCCAGTGCCGGACCATGCCCGTCTGGCTGAGCGTGAAGGAGACGAACACGCCCACGATGTAGAGCTGGATCAGACGGGTGGAGTCGGCTCCGTAGACCACCACGAGTATCGCCGCTGCTCCTGCCAGCAGCACGATGCCGTTGGAGAAGGCGAGCCGGTCGCCGCGGGTGTGCAGTTGGCGCGGCAGATAGCGGTCCTGCGCCAGGATCGAGCCGAGCAGCGGGAAGCCGTTGTAGGCGGTGTTGGCCGCCAGGAACAGCACCAGCGCGGTGGCCGCCGCCAGGTAGACGAACGGGAACGTCCCGTCACCGAACACCGCGGCCGCCACCTGCGAGATGACCGGGTTCTGGGTGTAGTCGGCGCCCGCCGGACGGCCGTCGATCAGCAGGTCCGTGGCCGGGTTCTCGGCCATTCGCACATGGGTGGTGAGTGCGAGCGCGATGATGCCGCAGAACATGGTGACCGCCAGCACGCCCATCATCGCCAGCGTGTTGGCCGCGTTCCTCGACTTGGGCTTGCGGAAGGCGGGCACGCCGTTGCTGATCGCCTCGACGCCGGTCAGCGCCGCACAGCCGGAGGAGAAGGCGCGCAGCAGCAGGAAGGCAAGCGCGAAGCCCGCGATGCCGGACTGCTCGGTGTGGATCTCGTAGTCCGCGGTGGGGGCGCGCATCTCGTCGCCCAGGACGGCCCCGCGCACCAGGCCCCAGACGATCAGTCCGAAGACGCCGACGACGAAGCAGTAGGTCGGCACGGCGAACAGCTTGCCGGACTCGCGCACGCCCCGCAGGTTCATCAGCGTCAGCAGCACGATCACCGCGACCGCGCAGAACGTCTTGTGCTCGACGACGAAGGGGATGGCCGATCCGAGGTTCTCCACGCCGGAGGAGATCGAGACGGCCACCGTCAGTACGTAGTCGACCAGCAGTGCGCTGGCGACGGTGAGCCCCGCCCTGCGGCCGAGGTTGGTGGTCGCGACCTCGTAGTCGCCGCCGCCGCTCGGGTAGGCCCGGACGTTCTGCCGGTAGGAGGCCACCACGGTGAACATCAGTACGACGACCGCGACGGCGATCCACGGGCTGAAGCTGTAGGCGGAGACCCCCGCGACCGAGAGGACCAGCAGTACCTCGCCCGGCGCGTACGCGACCGAGGACAGCGGGTCCGAGGCGAAGACGGGGAGGGCGAGACGCTTGGGAAGGAGCGTCTCGGCGAGCCTGTCGCTGCGTAGAGCCCTCCCCAGGAGAAGTCGTTTCGGTACGTCGGTCATCCTGGACACGCAGAGGATCGTATGCGGTCAGTCGTGCGATGCTGAGACGGCCCGCTGTACGGGACGAAGGGACGGGCGTTGCACATTGTGATCATGGGCTGCGGACGAGTAGGAGCGGAACTCGCGCAGACCCTGGAGCGACAGGGCCATACGGTCGCGGTCATCGACCGGGACCCCACCGCATTCCGGCGCCTTGGCTCGGGCTTCGGCGGCCGCCGGGTCACAGGCATCGGCTTCGACCAGGACACCTTGCGCGAGGCCGGCATAGAAGAGGCGGGAGCGTTCGCCGCGGTCAGCAGCGGTGACAACTCGAACATCATCGCGGCCCGGGTGGCACGTGAGATGTTCGGCACAAAGCATGTGGCCGCGCGTATCTACGACCCGCGGCGCGCGGAGGTCTACCAGCGGCTCGGCATCCCCACGGTGGCGACCGTGCGCTGGACCGCGGACCAGATGCTGCGCAGGCTGCTGCCGTCCGGCTCCGAGCCGCTGTGGCGGGACCCGAGCGGCGCCGTACAACTCGCCGAAGTGCACACCTCGGCAGCGTGGGTCGGCGAGCGCGTCAGCAAGCTCCAGGAGGAGGCGGGCGTGCGCATCGCCTTCCTCACCCGGCTGGGCGAGGCCATACTGCCCACGTCCCAGACGGTGCTGCAGGAAGGCGACCTGGTGCATGTGATGATGCGCTGCGACGAGGTCGCGCGGGTGGAGGAAGTTTTCGCTGTGGGGCCGGAGTCGTGACCACGGAAAGCGCGCCCAGCCACGCAGGCGAACAGACGCCCGGCCGCGTGGGCGGAGAAGCGAATGAGAAGGACGCCGTGAGCGACGCACACGCGGCTACCGGGCACCTGACCACCGAACCCGCACCCGGCCGCGTGGGCGGAGAAGCGAATGAGAAGGACGCCGTGAGCGACGCACACGCGGCTGCCGGGCAGCACCTGACCACCGAACCCGCACCCGGCCGCGTGGGCGGAGAAGCGAATGAGAAGGACGCAGCATGAGGGTGGCGATTGCCGGGGCGGGCGCCGTGGGTCGCTCCATCGCGGGCGAACTGCTGGAGAACGGGCACGAGGTGCTGCTCATCGACAAGGCACCGACGGCCATCTCGGTCGAGCGGGTGCCGCAGGCGGAGTGGCTGCTGGCCGACGCGTGTGAGATCACCTCGCTCGACGAGGCGGCGCTGGAGCGCTGCCATGTGGTGATCGCGGCGACGGGGGACGACAAGGTCAATCTGGTTGTCTCCCTGTTGGCCAAGACGGAGTACGGGGTGCCGCGGGTCGTGGCCCGGGTCAACAATCCGAAGAACGAGTGGCTGTTCAACGAGTCGTGGGGCGTGGATGTCGCCGTCTCGACGCCGCGCCTGATGTCGGCGCTGGTGGAGGAGGCCGTCAGCGTCGGTGATCTGGTGCGGCTGCTGCGCTTCTCGCAGGGCGAGGCGAACCTGGTCGAGCTGACGTTGCCGCCGGAGTCCACCCTGGCGGGCACCCGTGTGGGTGATGTGAGCTGGCCCGAGGACACCTCGCTGGTGACGATCATCCGCGGTTCCCGGGTGCTGACGCCGGACCCGGACGACGCTCTGGAGGCCGGAGACGAACTGCTCTTCGTCGCCGCGCCCGCACGGGAGGAACAGCTGGAGGAGCTTCTCTCCACCCGCGGGTGACCGACGGGCGCCCCAGCCGGCTCGGCGCCCACAGCCGGCTCGGCGTCGGCGCTTCCGGCCGGCGCCGTCAGTCCTTCTTCACGAGCACGACCCACACCTGGCCACGTGCGAAGGGCAGTCGGCGCCCCTCGGGGTCGCTGAAGGTGGTGCCGCCGTTCGCCGAGGGGCGCGACCAGTGGGCGTCATAGGCCTTGCCGTCCCGCAGCACCAGCGCGTCGCCGGAGCCGACGGTCTCGGTGTACGGGGTCACGCTGCCGGAGCTGTCGCGGAAACGGGACCGGCGCACGGTCACGTACTGGATCACGACGGTGGCGGGCGCGAGCCGTCCGGCGCTGCGGGAGCGTGCCGGTGCGCCGTCCATGGCCACCGGCCAGCCGCGCCGATCCGGGGACCAGGTGAAGGTGAGGCGTGCCGCGGGGTAGCGCACGGTCTCCCGCTCCGTCCGGCGTCCGCCGCCGGGTGCCGCACCGAAGCGGAAGCCGATGTCCTGGGGCGCCGAGGCGTCGGGTGCCGCACGTTCGGCGCGGCGGGCCTTGAGGTAGAGGTTGTGCGGGGCGCGACGGGCGGGGTCCCGGGTGTAGCCGTCGGTCAGCTCACCGGGCGGCAGCAGGTGCAGCGAGGTGGCTTCCAGGGTCGGCCTGAGTGCGGACTGGATGCCGGAGAAGGCCAGCGCGGGCTCGCCGAACTGGCGCAACAGTTCGATGTCGGACTCGCGGGCGCTGCGGACCGGCCCGACGGTGGCGGGGAGGTGGGAGGCGAAGACGGCCAGTATGCGGCTGAGGCCCGCCTCGACCTGCTCGATGTAGACGATGTCGGCGTGCTCCAGCCCGGTCTGCGGGCGGGCCGGTGCCACGTTGTCGACCTTCACGGCCAGTACATGCTCACCCCGGCGCCGCTCGCCGGTGAAGCGGGATGCGTCCTGCTGCTGGTCACCGCCCGGCCCGCATGCCGCGAGGGCGCCGCCGGTGCCGACGGTGGTGGCCGCCGCCAGCGCGGTGCGCAGCAGCGTCCTGCGGTCGGCCGCTCCGGGTGCGGACCGTCCGGTCCGTGCGGGCTTCTCCATCGCCGCCCCGTCTCGTTCGGCTGTCAGGAATTGGCGGCCTTCGCCGCGGCCTTCTCGGCCTTGGCCGCTTCCTCCTCGGCCTCCATCTCCGCGATGACGTTGATCGGCGGCGGTGCCTTGGCCAGGAAGATCCAGGTGAGGTAGACCGCCAGCAGGAACGGCGGGATCTTGAGAATGACGGTCACCCAACCGAACTGCGTGGTGTCGCCCCAGAAGTAGAGCGGAAAGAGCACGGCGGACTTGCCGAGCAGGATGAAGCCCCACGCGTAACTGGCCTTGGTGTAGGCCTTCTTACGGCCGGGATTGCGCTTGCGCCAGGACAGGTTCTCCTTGAACACCGGTCCGAGCACCAGTCCCAGGAGGGGGACGCCCGCCAGCGAGGTGACGATGTAGGCGAGCGCCAGGCCGAGCGTGTAGAGCATGCCCGGCAGGTAGAAGTCCTTGGCGTTGCCGGTCATCATCGCGAAGAGCACGCCGAAGCCGACGCCGAAGATCCCGCTGAACGCGTGCTTGATGGTGTCCTTGCGCAGCAGCCGGACGACGACCATCGCGCCGGAGATCACCAGTGCGGTGATGGCGGCGGCGTGGATGTCCTTGTTCACCGTGTACATCCCGATGAACACCAGGCCGGGCACAGTCGTCTCGACCAGGCCACGCACACCGCCGAACGCCTCGAACAGTGCCGCTTCGGTCACGGCGTGCGATCCGGTCTCACCGGTCGGCTGCCCGTCCGGCTCCTCCGCTTCGGTCCGCTTGTCGGGAGAGGTCACCCGCTACTCCTGTCCGAGGGGTCGCAGCTCGTATTTGGGATTGAACATCACGGGGCGGCCGTGGTTGGCGGTGATCCGTCCCCAGGCGATCAGCTTGCGGCCCGGCTCGATCCCCGCGATGGAGCGTCGGCCCAGCCAGACGATGTCCAGCGAGGCCGAGCCGTCGAACAGTTCGGCCTCCAGGGTGGGCACTCCCGCGCGTGGCCGCAGAGTCACGGTGCGCAGCGTACCGGTTACCCGCACCATCTCGCGGTCGGTGCATTCGGAGATGCGGGCACAACCGGTGTCCTCGGCCTCCTCACGCAGCTCGGCCGACCGCAGGTCCTCCTCGGAGGAGGAGAGCCGTTCCAGGAACCGTCGGAACCGCCCGCTTCCCGTGCCCCGCTGCTCTCGGGTGGTGCCAGTCATAACCGCCAGGGTACCGCCGGACCGCGGCCCGTCTCCCCCGCCGGTCGCACCCGGTCCGGGCTCGTCGACGGACCGGAAACAGGTCACTTCTCGAAGCGGTACCCCATCCCCGCCTCCGTCACGAAGTGCCGGGGGTGGGAGGGGTCGGACTCCAGCTTGCGGCGGAGCTGGGCCATGTAGACGCGCAGATAGTTGGTCTCGGTACCGTACGAGGGGCCCCAGACCTCCTTCAGCAGCTGCTTCTGGCTCACCAGTCGGCCGGGGTTGCGCACCAGCACCTCCAGCAGGTGCCACTCGGTGGGGGTGAGCCGTACGTCCCCGCCGTTCCGGTGCACCTTCTTGGCCGCCAGGTCCACGGTGAAGGTGTCGGTCTCGATGACGCCGGCGCCGTCCGGGACGCCCGCCGGGGGCTCGGCGCGGCGTACGGCGGCACGCAGCCGGGCCAGCAGCTCGTCCATGCCGAACGGCTTGGTGACGTAGTCGTCAGCGCCCGCGTCCAGCGCCTCCACCTTCTCGTCCGAGGTCTGCCGGGCCGAGAGCACCAGGATCGGGACCCGGGTCCAGCCGCGGATGCCGCGGATGACGTCGACGCCGTCCATGTCGGGCAGGCCCAGGTCCAGGACGATGGCGTCGGGGTGCCGGTCGGCGGCCATGCGCAGCGCGGTGGCGCCGTCGTGCGCCGCGTCCACCTCGTACTTGCGTGCCTTGAGGTTGATCACGAGGGCGCGGACGATCTGCGGTTCGTCGTCGACCACGAGCACCCGGTGCATGCTTGTTTCCTCTCGATTCCGTTGTGGCCGCTCAGCCGCCGGAGCGCTGCGGCTGTGGTTGCGGCTGCGGCTGGTCCGGTGCGCCGGTCCGGCCGGCGGGCCGGGGGCGTGCGGGCCCGCGGCTGTGCGCCGCGCGCAGGGTGAGCACCATGGTCATCCCGCCGCCCGGGGTGTCCTCGGCCTCCAGGGTGCCGCCCATCGCCTCGGCGAAGCCGCGGGCGACGGCGAGCCCGAGCCCGACACCGGCACCGCCGGGAGCGTCGCCGTAGCGCTGGAAGGGCTCGAAGATGCGGTCCTTGTCGCTGTCGGGAACGCCGGGACCGCGGTCGGTGACGCGGACCTCCACCCGGTCGGCCAGCGCACTGGCCCGCACCAGCACCTTCTTGCCGTCGGGGCTGTACTTGACCGCGTTCTCCACCAGGTTGGCCACGGTGCGCTCCAGCAGCCCGGGATCGACGGCGACCAGCGGCAGCGCCTCGGCGACGGCCAGCCGTACGCTGCCCTCCGGCACCCCGCCCAGGGCCTTGGGCACGACCTCTTCCAGGCTGATGTCCTTGATGAGCGGCTTGACGGTGCCGGTCTGCAGGCGGGACATGTCCAGCAGATTGCCGACGAGGTTGTCGAGTCTGTCGGCGCCCTCCTCGATGGCGCCCAGCAGCTCCGCCTCGTCCTCCGCCGACCACTGCACGTCGTCGGAGCGCAGCGAGGAGACGGACGCCTTGATGGCGGCCAGCGGGGTGCGCAGGTCGTGCGAGACGGCCGCCAGCAGCGCGGTGCGGATGCGGTTGCCCTCGGCCAGTTCGCGGGCCTGCTCGGCCTCGCCCAGCAGCCGCTGCCGGTCGAGCACCCCGGCGGCCTGTGCGGCGAAGGCGGCCAGTACCCGGCGGTCCTCGGCGGGCAGCACCCGGCCCGCCAGCACCAGCATCATGTTGTCCCCGACGGGCATGTCCGTGTCGCCGTCCTCCGGGGTGGCCAGCGGCTTGTCCGAGCCGGTGGCGCCCACGCTGCCCGCGCAGGTCCAGACGGCCCGCTCGTCGGCCCGCTCCAGCAGCGCCACGCAGTCCATGGCGAAGGTCTCCCGCACCCGCTCCAGCAGCGCGTCCAGGCTGGGTCCCGTGCCGGGGCCGCCGGTTCCGTGCCGTGCCTCGCCGCGCAGCACGCTGCCCGCCAGGGTGGAGAGGATCTCCGACTCGGCGCGCAGCCTGGCCGCCTGCTGGGTGCGGCGCGCAGCCAGGTCCACCACCGAGGCGACGGCGACGGCGACGCCGAAGAAGACGGCGAGCGAGACGATGTTGCGGCCGTCGCTGATGGTCCAGGTGCGGACGGGGTCGGTGAAGTAGTAGTTCATCAGCCCCGAGCACACGGCGGCCGAGGCCAGCGCGGGCAGCAGCCCGCCCACCAGCCCGGCGGCGACGGTCAGCACCAGGAACAGCAGAACGTCGTTGGTGAAGCCGATACCCGGGTCACCGGCCAGCATCAGGAACGTCAGCAGCGGCGGGGCGGTGAACGCGGTCAGCCAGCCCGCGACGACCCGGGCGGTGCCCAGCCGCGCCGCCCGCGCCCCGGGAAGCCCCCGCCCCTTGGCGACCTCTTCGTGGGTGACGATGTGGACGTCCAGGTCCGGCCCCGAGTCGCGGGCGACGGTGGCACCGACCCCGGGCCCGAACACGTACTGCCAGGTCTTGCGGCGCGAGGAGCCGAGCACGATCTGCGTCGCGTTGACACCACGCGCGAACTCCAGCAGGGCTTGCGGGATGTCGTCGCCGATGACGTGGTGGTAGGTGCCGCCCAGGTCCTCCACGAGGGTGCGCTGGAGGGCCAGTTCCTTGGGTGAGGCCGAGGTGAGGCCGTCGGCGCGGGAGATGTGGACGGCCAGGATCTCGCTGCCCGACCCTTTGGCCGCCATCCGGGACGCACGGCGGATGAGGGTGCGTCCCTCGGGCCCGCCGGTGAGGCCGACGACGATCCGTTCGCGGGCCTGCCAGGTGGAACGTATGCGGTGCTCGGAGCGGTACTGCTGGAGGTATTCGTCGACCCGGTCGGCCGTCCACAGCAGCGCCAGCTCCCGCAGGGCCGTCAGATTGCCGGGCCGGAAGTAGTTGGAGAGCGCCGCGTCCACCTTGTCCGGCGCGTAGATGTTGCCGTGCGCCATCCGGCGGCGCAGCGCCTGCGGTGACATGTCGACCAGTTCGATCTGGTCGGCTCGGCGCACCACCTCGTCCGGCACGGTCTCCCGCTGCCGCACACCCGTGATCGACTCCACCACGTCACCGAGCGACTCCAGATGCTGGATGTTGACGGTGGAGACGACATCGATCCCCGCGGCCAGCAGTTCCTCGATGTCCTGCCAGCGCTTGGCGTTCCGCGACCCGGGCACGTTGGTGTGCGCCAACTCGTCCACCACGGCCACGGCGGGGCGGCGTGCGAGCACCGCGTCCGTGTCCATCTCGGTGAGCACGGCGCCGCGGTAGGTGACCTCGCGGCGCGGCACCTGTTCGAGGCCGTGCAGCAGCACCTCGGTACGCGGCCGGTCGTGGTGCTCGACGAACCCGACGACCACATCGGTGCCCCGCTCGACCCGGCGGTGCGCCTCGGAGAGCACGGCGTAGGTCTTGCCGACACCGGGCGCCGCCCCGAGGAAGACCCGCAGCTGACCACGCCGCGGTTGCGCTCCAGATGACATGACCCCATTGTCCTCGCACTCCGGGCGGACCCGGCTGTGAGCGGGCCGGTCGGCCGTCAGGGTTCCGTATGGATCACGGCGCGCTGCGCGCGGTCAGGGCGCCGCCGCGCGGACCGGCAGACGACGCACGGCGGCCGGCCCCGGTGGGGGCCCGGCCGTGTGTGTCCGCAGCCGAGGGGCGGCGCTCGCCGGTGACGGTCAGCGCACCTCGGTGATCTCCGGTCCGCGCTGCAGCTTGTCGAGGCCGCCCGCGAAGCGGGAGCCCTCTTCGACCGTCTCCTGCTGCACGCCGTCCGGCACCATCTGGGCATCCTCCGGCAGCTTGAGGACGATGGGGTCGCGCGGCGCCATCGGCCCGTCGCCGCGCACCACGACCGTGTCCCGGAAGATCTGCTCCAGCACGCCGGCGGCCTGCGGCTGCACCGCGCCCTGACCCGAGATCACGCCTCGCAGGAACCACCGGGGGCCGTCCACGCCGACGAACCGTACGACCTGCACACCGCCGGTGCCGTCAGGCAGCTGCACCGGCACCTGGGCCCGCAGTTCCCAGCCAAGCGGACCGTCCACCTCGTCGATGACACCGCCCTGCTGGGTGATGCCGGAGGCGATCTCCTCGCGCACCTCGTCCCAGATGCCCTCGCGCTTGGGTGCGGCGAAGCCCTGGAGCTGGATGGCGCTGTCCTGCAGTACGACGGTCGCGGCGACGATCGCGTCACCGGCGACCTCGACCCGCAGCTCCATGCCCTCGACACCGGGGATGAAGAGGCCGCCCAGGTCGACCCTGCCGGAGCTGGGTTCGGTGACCTCTTCGATGTCCCAGGGACCGTCGGGACGGGGCGCCGGGGGCAGCTTGATCCGGGTCTCGCCGTTGTCCGCCCCGTCGGTCTCCACGCTGTCCTGCGGCTCGTCCTGGCCGTCCTGTTCCGTCTCGAACTCGTCCGAGGTGCCCTCAGGCTTTTCGCTCTTCTTGCGACGACGTCCGAACACGTCACTGTCCTCTCAGGTCGGAAGCTCGATCGGCACCGACCGCAACGTAATCCTTCTGCTGTGCGGCTGTCTGCCCGGTGACGCCCGGCTCGTCGGCAGAGGCCGTCTGCCGGGCCGGTCGGCCTGCCGCGTGGCCGCCCGTGGAGCCGAACCCGCCCGTGTCACGTGCCGAGCCGGGCAGCTCCTCAACCTCGCGGAAACGCACCTTCTCCACCTGCTGGACGACGAGTTGGGCGATACGGTCGAACCGCTCGAACCGCACAGCCTCGCGCGGATCCAGATTGGCCACGATCACCTTGATCTCCCCACGGTACCCGGCATCCACCGTTCCCGGCGCATTCACCAGCGAGACGCCGCAGCGGGCCGCGAGACCTGAACGCGGGTGGACGAACGCGGCGTAGCCGTCCGGGAGGGCGAGGGAGATACCGGTCGGCAGTACGGCCCGCTCCCCCGGCGCCAGTTCCGCGCTGCGGGTGGTCACCAGATCGCAGCCCGCGTCGCCGGGGTGCTGATAGGAGGGCACCGGGACCTCGGGGTCCGTGCGCCGCAGCAGGATCTCGACGGAATCGCTCATGGGTTCACCTCGAAGGCACGTGCGCGCCTGACCTGATCGGGGTCGTCCATGGCGGCCTGGATCTCCTGCCGGCGGCCGTTCTCGATGAAGTGCTCGACCTTCACCTCTATGAAAACGGCGTCGGCGCGCACGGCGACCGGCCCGTCGGGGCCGCCGATCCTGCCGGTGGCGGTGGCGTAGATCTTGCGCCCGTGCACGGCGGTGGCCCTGGCCTCCAGGTGCAGCAGCGTGTCCACGGGGACGGGCTGCAGGAAGTCGGTCTCCAGCCGTCCCGTCACGGCGATCACGTGCATCAGCCAGCTCAGCGAGCCCAGCGTCTCGTCGAGCGCGCTGGTCAGCACCCCGCCGTGGGCGAGCCCGGGAGCGCCCTGGTGGGCGGTTCTCACGGTGAACTCGGCGGTGACGCTGACGCCTTCCCCGGCCCGAGCCACCAGGTGCAGGCCGTGCGGCTGTCCCCCGCCGCAGCCGAAGCACATGTCGTAGTGGGCACCGAGCGGCTCACCGGGCGCGGGGGCCTCGGAATGGCGTACCGGATCGGTGGCGTCGGGCGGCGGCACCAACGGGGATTTCGGGGACGCGGGGGGATTGGCTGCACTCACGGGTGCAGACCCTACCGTCGTGCGAGGGGCGAGGGGACGCCGTGCCAAGCTGGACACATGGTTCCCGCGGTCCCGCCCTACGACGAACGCCTTACTGCGCCCCGCTCATGGTGGCTGATCGCCGCCGGTATCGGGGTGGCCTGCGCGCTGGTGCTGTTCCCCTTCGGTCCGCTGCCGCTGCTGTGCGGTCTGGTGGGCGGCGCGGCGGTGGCGGCCGTGTGCGTGAGCACCTACGGCAGCGTCCGGGTGCGCGTGGTGGCCGGTTCGCTGGTGGCGGGTGACGCCCGGATCCCGGTGACGGCGCTGGGCGAGGCGGAGCCGCTCGACGCCGAGGCGGCGCGCGCCTGGCGCACGTACAAGGCGGACACCCGCGCGCACATGGTGCTGCGCGGCTACATCCCGACAGCGGTGCGGGTCGAGGTCACCGACCCGGAGGATCCGACGCCGTACGTGTACGTCTCCACCCGGCACCCTCAGCAGCTGGCGGCGGCGCTGCACGCGGCCCGGGAGTCGACCCCGTCCTAGCCGTCCTTGCCGCCCCGCCCCTTGTCCTGTCCTTGGGCGGTGCCGCGCAGGTCGGCGCGGACGCGCTCGGCGAGCCGCGCGGTGTCCCGGTGGTTGGCGAAGGCGCCGATGGCGGCGCCGATCAGGAACGGGGTGAGGTTCGGCAGATTGCGCAGTGTGCGCTTCATGATCTGCTGCCGGAGCCGGTTGCGGAGCTCCCCACCCATCGCCGTACTGAGGGTGACGGGCCGGGTGAGCTCTATGCCCCGCTCGGAGGCCCAGGCCTCCAGATAGGCGGTGGCCCGCTCGCGGGCGTTGCCGGGCGCGCGGCGGCCGTAGACCTCGTGCAGCTCGGCGATCAGCTTGAGCTCGACGCCGGCGACACCGACGATCTCGGCGGCCAACTCGGCCGGCATGGCGGGCGGCACCGGCAGCATGGCCGCGGCGCCGACGCCGGCGCCCACGGTCGCGGAGCCTCTGGTGGCTCCGGCGACCAACTTGTCCGCCAGCTCCTCGGTGCCCAGCCCTGGGAACTGGGTGCGAAGGGTCTCCAGATCCCGCACCGGCACACGCGGCGCGGTCTCGATGATGCGCTCGGCGACAGTGCGCAGGAAGGTCTGGGCGCGGCGCCCCCGTGCGCGCCACACGCCCTTGCCACGCCGGTCGCTCCCGGAGCCGTACTGGTCGCTCCCGGGCAGCGTGGACGGCGCTGTGCCGCCTTCGTGCGGCACCAGGCCGCCCTCGTACGGCACGAGCGAGGCCGACCGGTCATGAGGGCCCCGCTCGTCGTCACGTGCGCCTTCGACCGCCACGAGCAGTCGGTCCGCTCTCAGGCCGCGCAGTCGCGGCAGATCGGCTGACCGTTCTTCTCCGCGGCGAGCTGCGAGCGGTGGTGCACCAGGAAGCAGCTCATGCAGGTGAACTCGTCCGCCTGGCGGGGCAGCACCCGCACGGACAGCTCTTCGTTGGAGAGGTCGGCGCCGGGCAGTTCGAGGCCTTCGGCCTGCTCGAACTCGTCCACGTCGACATTGGACGCGGACTTGTCGTTCCGCCGGGCCTTCAGCTCCTCGATGCTGTCTTCATTGACGTCGTCGTCGGTCTTGCGTGGAGTGTCGTAATCCGTAGCCATGTCGCTCTCCCCCTCTGGGTGTCTGTGGTGTCTCCAGCGCACGTAACGCGTGAGAGGCCGGACTTGTGCCCGGCCCGAGGCGGAGATTTTGCCTCACATCAAGGTCTGTTACTCAATCGACACCCAACGGCACCCCTGAAGAGGTGATCATGTCGGTTGTCGAGGAGGACCATAAACGGTCCCCGGTAGCGCTCCGCACACGCCATCCCGGGTACTGCCCACGATCTCCACCTGCGGAAACCTGGATTTTCCGGGATTTCTTCCCGCCTGGCGACCACACTGTGCGCCCAACTGAAAATTCGCGTGTGTGATCGATCACAGTCCGGTCGTAAGCGGCGAGAAGGCCGTAAATTCCGCATATAGCGAACGGCGCTCCGGTTACGTATAGCTATTTCCGGTCACTTTTCGTCACCTCCACGCCTCTCGCCCTTGCCGCGGAACTCTCCGGCCTCCGCGGCCTCTCCCGACTTCCGCCTTCTCTCACAGCGGCAGCGTCACCCGCATCACCAGGCCGCCGTCCTCGCGCGGTACGGCCGAGACCGCACCGCCGTGCGCCCGCGCCACCGAGCGCACGATCGACAACCCGAGCCCGACACCCTTGTCACTGCCCGTCCGCTCCGTGCGAAGACGCCGGAACGGCTCGAAGAGGTTGTCCACCTCGTAGGCCGGTACGACGGGCCCGGTGTTCTCGACGACCAGCACCGCCTGCCCTGGCTGGGCCTCGGTACTCACCGAGACCCATCCGCCCTCCCGCACGTTGTAGCGCACGGCATTCTGCACCAGATTCAGGGCGACGCGCTCCAGGAGTACCCCATTGCCCTGCACATATGTGGGCTGACGTACTCCGCGCAACGCGACTCCCTTGTTGTCGGCCTCGCCGCGCGCCTGCTCGACGGCCTGCGAGGCCACCTCCGCCAGGTCCACGGGCTTGCGGTCCACCAGCTCGTTCTCGCTCCGCGCCAGCAGCAGCAGACCCTCCACCAGCTGCTCACTGCGCTCATTGGTGGCCAGCAGCGTCTTGGCCAGCTGTTGCAGCTCGGGCGAAGCGTCCGGATCGGCCAGCTGCACCTCCAGCAGGGTGCGGTTGATCGCCAGCGGGGTGCGCAGCTCGTGCGAGGCGTTGCCCACGAACCGCTGCTGTGCGGTGAAGGCGCGCTCCAGGCGGTCCAGCATGTCGTCGAAGGTGTCGGACAGCTCCTTGAGCTCGTCGTCCGGGCCCTCCAGCTCGATCCGCTTGTGCAGATCCGAACCGGCCACCTGGCGCGCAGTGCGGGTGATGCGGCCGAGCGGCGAGAGCACCCGGCCCGCCATCACATAGCCGAAGGCGAACGCCGCCACCGCCAGTCCCAGCAGCGCCAGCAGCGAGCGGCGCAGCAGCCCGTCCAGCGCCATCCTGCGCTGGGCCTCCGCACAGGCCGACAGGCGCTGCATGAACACATCGCTGGGCAGCGTCCCGGTCAGCCCGGGGCAGCGGTCCGAGGTGGGCTGGGCGTTGCCGTTGAGGATGCGGAACGGCAACTGGCTGGCGTCGTCCAAGGCCTGTGCTGCCAGCAGGTAGATGATCGTCAGCAGCAGCATGCCAGCGATCAGGAACATGCCGCCGTACAGCAGCGTGAGCCTTATCCGGATGGTGGGCCGCAGCCAGGGTGAGGAGCGGGGCGTCTCGCGGGGGTCCCAGCTCGGCTTGGGGGGCACGTGACCGTCGCGCGCGCCGTCGCCGGCGCCGTTCGCACCGGGGCCGGCCCCGGTGGGGGAGGTGGAGGAGGCCATCGGCGTCAGATCCGGTACCCCGCGCCGGGCACGGTCACGATCACCGGCGGCTCACCGAGCTTGCGGCGCAGCGTCATCACCGTCACCCGCACCACGTTGGTGAACGGGTCGGTGTTCTCGTCCCACGCCTTCTCCAGCAGCTGCTCGGCGGAGACCACGGTCCCCTCCCCGCGCATCAGCACCTCCAGGACGGCGAACTCCTTGGGGGCCAGCTGGATCTCCCGGCCGTCCCGGAAGACCTCGCGGCGGCCCGGGTCCAGCCGGATTCCGGCCCGCTCCAGCACGGGCGGCAGGGCCGTGGTCGTACGCCGTCCCAGCGCGCGCACCCGGGCCGTCAGCTCCGAGAAGGCGAAGGGCTTGGGCAGGTAGTCGTCGGCGCCCAGCTCCAGGCCCTCCACCCGGTCGCTGACGTCCCCTGAGGCTGTGAGCATCAGCACCCGGGTGGGCAGCCCGAGCTCGACGATCCGGCGGCAGACGTCGTCACCGTGGACGATCGGCAGATCGCGGTCGAGCACGACGACGTCGTAGTCGTTGATGTCGATGCGCTCCTGCGCCGCCGCGCCGTCGTAGACCACATCGACGGCCATGGCCTCCCTGCGGAGGCCCGTCGCCACGGCATCGGCGAGCAGTTGCTCGTCCTCGACGACGAGTACGCGCACAGCGCTGTCCTTCCTCGGATACGAATGGGGATCCCCGGACATACCGGGGGATCGTGCCGTCCATCGTGCCTCGGACCCCGGTAAATCGACGGTAAGAGCCGAGGTGAGAGGGTGGGCACCGACTACGGCACGGGACCCTGGCACTTTTTCAGGGCGTTTGAGGTTTCTCTGAGGTTCCCGTTGGGGAGGACCTGAGAACCACCCGCGATCACGCCCTGTGCGCAGCGTGCCACGATGCACCGCTGAAGCAGCCCCGGGGACCACGCCGTGATCGGGGAAGCACCACAAACCCTCGGCACACCCCGTGCCACCGACCCGCGACGAGGGGGCACACCATGGACGCATTCACCGCAGGCATCCTGCAGCGTATACGGACCACCGAGTCCGACCTGCACCGCGCACGTGAATCGGGCGACGACTTCCTCGTGGACGTCGAGCAGTCGGAACTGGAAGACCTCCGCCGCCTCGCTGCCGAACACGGCGTACAGGTCGCCTGACGGCGCGCTGATCCGACACCGATGGTGCGGCCCCCGAACGGGGGCCGCACCTTTTTTCGTCCCCAGTCGTCGCGCCCCCAGTCGTTTCGTCCCCCGGTCGTCCTAGTCGTGCCAGGCGCCGAGCCGCTCCAGCAGCGGCTGCAGCGCCTCGAAGACGCCCGGGGAGGCGCACAGGGTCAGCTCGCCGTCCGCGGGCCGGCCGGGGCGTCCCCCCGTGAGCGCACCGGCCTCACGGGCGATGAGCTCCCCCGCGGCCAGGTCCCAGGGGTTGAGGCCGCGCTCGTAGAAACCGTCGAGCCGTCCGGTGGCGACATCGCACAGGTCGATGGCGGCCGAACCGCCACGGCGGATGTCACGTACTCGCGGGATCAGTTCCTGTGCGACGGCGGCCTGCGCCACCCGCCGCTCGGTGATGTAGCCGAACCCGGTGCCGATCAGTGCCTGGTCGAGCGGCGGCGACGGGCGGCACCTCAGCCGGCGGCCGTCCAGAAAGGCGCCCTGTCCGACGACCGCGTGCCAGGTCTCCCCGCGTACGGGGGCCGCCACGACGCCCACGACGCGCTCGCCGTGGTACTCGGCGGCGATGGAGACGGCCCAGTCGGGACGTCCGTACAGGTAGTTGACGGTGCCGTCGACCGGGTCGATCACCCAGCGGACACCGGAGGTGCCGTCGCTGGAGGCGCCTTCTTCGCCGAGGAAGCCGTCGTGCGGCCGGTGCTCGGCCAGATAGCCGGTGATCAGCTTCTCGGAGGCCAGATCCATCTCGGTGACCACGTCGATGGGGCTGGTCTTGGTCGCGGCGACGCCCAGGTCGGCGGGGCGGCCGTCCCGCAGCAGGGTGCCCGCGCGGACAGCGGCCTCCTGTGCGAGGGCGAGCAGTTCGGCCTTGAGCGCGTCGTCGGCGCGCTCGGGTGCGGACTGCGGGGTGTCAGTCACTTTGTCGCTGCTCCAGTCGTACGTATGTCGCAGGCGGCCGGACGGTCGGAGGCCCGCAGGGCACGACGGCCGGTCACCCGCATGAGTGAATGGACGGACGGGTGGACAGGCGCGGGGCGGCCGACGAGCGCGCTCGGCCTCACAGAGCCGGTGCGTCGGCGCCGGCCGCCGCCGGCTTCGGTGTCCGCGCCGGACAGCAGCCGACCGGGCACACGTCGTGGCTCGCGCCCAGTGCGCCCAGCGCGCACCGGGCCGGCGCCGCGCCCCGCTCGGCGGCGGCTCTCTCCAGCACCAGTTCCCGTACGGCCGCGGCGAACCGCGGGTCGGCACCAACCGTGGGCGAGCGGCGTGCGGGCAGGTTCAGTTCGGAGGCCTTGGCCATGGCCTCGGTGTCCAGGTCGTAGCGGACCTCCATGTGGTCCGAGACGAAGCCGATCGGCACCATCACCACGCCGGGCACGCTCTTGCCGTGCAGCTCCTCCAGGTGGTCGCAGATGTCCGGCTCCAGCCAGGGCACCGAGGGCGGGCCGCTGCGCGACTGGTAGACGAGGCTCCAGGGGTGCTGCGTACCGGTGCGTTCCCGGACCGCGTCGCTGATCAGCGCGGCGACATCGCGGTGCTGTGCCACATACGCACCGCCGTCGCCGTGCGCCTCGACGGGGCCGGAGATGTCGGCTGCGGCGGTGGGGATGGAGTGGGTGGTGAAGACGAGATGGGCACCGGCACGTACCTCGGCGGCCAGGTCGTCCAGGCAGGCGAGTACCCCGTCGACGACGGGCTCGATGAAGCCGGGGTGGTTGAAGTAGTGCCGCAGCTTGTCCACCCGCGGCACCGGCAGCCCCTCCTCCCGCAGTACCGCCAGCGACTCGGCGAGGTTCTCGCGGTACTGGCGGCAGCCCGAGTAGGACGCGTACGCGCTCGTGGCCAGCACGAGAACCCGCTGGCGTCCGTCGCGGACCAGCTCCCGCAGGGTGTCGGTGAGGTAGGGCGTCCAGTTGCGGTTCCCCCAGTAGACGGGCAGGTCGAGGCCGTGTGCGGCGAAGTCCTCCCGGAGCGCCGTCAGCAGCGCCCGGTTCTGCTCGTTGATGGGGCTGACCCCGCCGAAGAGGTAGTAGTGCTGACCCACCTCCTCCAGACGTTCCGTGGGGATGCCTCGTCCCCGGGTGACGTTCTGCAGGAACGGGACGACGTCGTCCATCCCCTCGGGGCCCCCGAAGGAGAGCAGCAGGAGCGCGTCGTAGGGGGCCGGGGAGGAGTCCGGCTCGAGGCCGGAGGGTTCGGTGGGCAGCGCATCGGACATGTCTCCGATCCTGCCATCCGGCCCGCGGGAGAAGTGGCCGCCCTCGGCGTCAACACGGCCGGGTCGCCGTCGGGACCCGTGAGTATGATCCCTCTCCAACTGGTGGGGGCCCGCTGGAGCGGGGGCGCCGGCGGTCGTGGTGCGTTCCTCGGCCACCGCCGGCCGAGCTCTCGGCCGGCGCCGCGGCGAGAGGGGACGGTCACAGATGAGCGTGCGGTCGGGCATACGGGCGGCGAAGGACAGTCGGGCGGCGACGTGGCGCAACTGGGCGGGCAATGTGACGGCCGCGCCGCAGCGGACGAGCTCGCCCTCCACCACGCAGGCCCTCGCCGAGGTGGTGCGCCGGGCGGCAGCGGACGGGCTGCGGGTGAAGGCCGCTGGCACCGGTCACTCGTTCACCGCCGCCGCCCTCACGGACGGGGTGCTGATACGGCCCGAACGGCTGACCGGAATACGTGCCGTGGACCGGGCCGCGGGCACGGTCACCGTCGCCGCGGGCACACCGCTGAAGGACCTGAACGCCGCGCTGGCGGCGCGGGGTCTGTCGCTGACGAACATGGGCGACATCATGGAGCAGACCGTCTCCGGCGCCGTCAGCACCGGCACACACGGCACGGGCCGCGACTCGGCCTCGGTGGCCGCGCAGCTCAAGGGCCTGGAACTGGTGCTCGCCGACGGCTCCGTGCTGCGCTGCTCGGCGGAGGGAACCGAGGAGGAGCAGGCCGTCTTCGCCGCCGCCCGGGTGGGGCTCGGGGCGCTGGGCGTCGTCACCGAGCTCACCTTCGGGGTGGAGCCGGAGTTCCTGCTGACGGCTCGCGAGGAGCCGATGCCGTTCGACCGGGTCACCGAAGAGTTCGATCAACTGGTGGTCGAGAACGAACATTTCGAGTTCTATTGGTTTCCGCACACCAACAGCTGCAACACCAAGCGCAACAACCGCAGCGCGGGTCCCGCGGCCCCGCTCCCCCGGGTGCGGGGCTGGGTCGACGACGAACTGCTGTCCAACGGCGTCTTCCAGGCGGCCTGCGCGCTGGGCAAGGCCGTGCCCGCCACCGTGCCCGGCGTCGCCCGTGTCTCCAGCCGCGCCCTGTCGGCACGCGCCTACACCGACATCCCTTACAAGGTCTTCACCAGCCCGCGCAGGGTGCGCTTCGTGGAGATGGAGTACGCGCTACCGCGCACGGCGCTGGTCGAGGCGCTGCGGGAACTGAAGGCGCTGATGGAGAGGTCCCACTTCCGGGTGAGCTTCCCCGTCGAGGTGCGCACGGCGCCCGCGGACGACATACCGCTGTCGACGGCGAGCGGGCGTGAGACGGCTTACGTGGCGGTGCACATGTACCGGGGCACGCCCCATGAGGGGTATTTCAGCGCCGTGGAGCGGATCATGACCGCGCACGCCGGGCGTCCGCACTGGGGGAAGCTGCACAGCAGGGACGCGGAGTACCTCGCGGGGGTGTATCCGCGGTTCGCGGAGTTCACGGCGCTGCGCGACCGCCTGGACCCGAACCGGGTCTTCGGCAACGACTATCTGCGGCGGGTGCTGGGCGACTGACCCGGGCAGCGGACAAAGCGGCAGTCAGGGCCGTGCCGTGCGCCCGTTCGGATGCGCGGCACGGCCCTGTCGTACGCAGCAGGCGGTGAGCTGCCCCGCCGGGGGCTACCCCTGCGAGGAGGCTCCGGGCTGCTGGCCCTGCGGGAGCTGAGCACCGCTGCCCGCGCCACCGGTCTCCCCGGAGCCGGCTGCGCCGCCCCCGTCCTGCCGGCTGCCCTCGCCGCTGGAGTCGTCGGTGCTGCTGTCACCGCTGTCGGAGTTTCCGGAACCTTCCGTTCCGTCCGACTGGGAGCGGGACGGGTCGGGGGTGGGGCTCGTCTCCTCGCCCGTCTCGCCCGTACCGGTCCGCCCCTCCTCACCGCTGCTGTTGTCACTCGGATCGGTGGAGTGCCCGGACTCCTGCGGGTCGGGGGTCGGGCTCTCACCGTTCCCCGTTCCGTCCGGGTCCGTGCTCGCGGGAGGCGCGTCAGGGGAGTCCCCGGTCGACGAGCCGTGGCTCGGCCGGAAGACATCGCTGATGGACGTGCCCTTCCCCCCGGAGACGCTGTGCCCGGAGATCGCCTCGTACAGCGTGACACCGCCGATCGCGATCACGAACACCACGACGGCGGGCAGCAGCGTGCGCCGCCACCCCCGCCACTTGGTGCCATGGGTGGTGGCCCCGGTGAACTCGCCGTGGCCCGGCAGTTCCTCGGCGCCCACCGGGCCGGCGGGCCGCTTGACGGTCCCCAGCACCTGGGTCGCTTCGTCACGGCGGAGCGCCCGTGTCGCGTCGTCACGGCGGAGCATTCGTGTCGCGTCCTCGCTGCGCAGCGCCTGGGTGGCATCGGTGCCCCCGGGTGCCCGGGTCGCGGCGTCGGGCCGCAGCGCCCTGGTGATGTCGTCGCGGCTCAGCGCACGGGCCTCGTCGTCACCGACTGCAGCGCCACCTGCCGCAGCACCACCGGTTGTAGCGCCACCGACCGCGCCCGCCGCCTTCGTGGTGCCCCCGGAGTCGCCTGCCGTGCCGCTGCCCGGCCCCCGGCCCCACGAGGTGGTGGGGAGCAGTTGCGTGGCAGCGGCCCGGGGGTCGTGCAGCGCGTCCGCGTTGTGGACGGCCTGGCTGGTGTGGTGGCCCTCGTCGTCCTTCCAGCCGGCGGCAGGGTCCCGCACCGGGGCCTGCCGCGCCTTGGGCGGCACGGTGACTTCCTTGAGCTGCTCACCGGTCCTGCTGAAGAAGTGCTGGAAGATCGGACCGCCGCTGGTGGCGACGAGGCTCATGACACCGGCACCCAGGAAGGTGCCGTAGACCCCGAGTTGCCCCGCGGCGAACGCGGCTACCACCGCTGCGACCGCGCTGCCCAGTACCTGGGCCACGCTCAGATCGAGCTTTTTGGCACGCTTGCTCTCTCCCTGTTTGTCGGTGTCAGCACTGGATATGGATTCCTTGTCGCTCTTGTCCATCTACCGCCCTTGATCGCACACTCCAACCACTGTGCACGAATAGGGGACTTTCGAGCGAAGGCGAAGGTTCCATTTCGGGTGGTTCTGTGACGCTTCCCACCCCCGTATCCAGGCCAAATGGACTCTTGGGGCGTCAACTCCCTTACTCCGGAGCAACTTCGGTGGCGCGGCGGTCCACCCGGGTGGCCCTAATGGAGTAGTGTGACGAGCCCTGGTCTCGGTTCTGACCCGGCGCTGGCTGCACACGGTGACCACCTCGGTCACTGTGCGTTGTGAGGAGGTAACCGTGCCATAGCGGCGGTTCTGGGCAGTTCCATACGATTCGAACAACGATCTGGACACAGCCTCGGACCCCGAGGAAGTCGGCAAGGTTGTGGCAGGCTGCACCCGGGCAGGCCACACTCGTCTAGCGGGAGCAGCGACGCACGTGACGTCGGCAGGCACCACCCGGGAGGTCCCCATGCCCGAACTGCGTGTCGTGGCCGTCAGCAACGACGGCACACGACTGGTGCTCAAAGCTGCCGACAGCACGGAGTACACGCTTCCGATCGATGAGCGGCTGCGCGCCGCCGTCCGGAACGACCGGGCGCGGCTGGGTCAGATCGAGATCGAGGTGGAGAGCCACCTGCGGCCTCGGGACATCCAGGCCCGTATACGAGCCGGTGCCTCCGCTGAGGAGGTCGCGTCCCTCGCGGGCATCCCCGTCGACCGGGTACGCCGCTTCGAGGGCCCCGTGCTCGCCGAGCGCGCTTTCATGGCCGAGCGCGCCCGCAAGACTCCCGTGCGCCGCCCCGGTGAGAACGTCGGGCCGCAGCTCGGCGAGGCCGTCGCCGAACGGCTGCTGCTGCGCGGCGCCGACAAGGACTCGGTCCACTGGGACTCCTGGCGGCGCGATGACGGCACCTGGGAGGTCCTGCTCGCCTACCGCGTCGCCGCCCAGCCCCACTCGGCGACCTGGACCTACGACCCGCCGCGCCGACTGGTGCAGGCGGTGGACGACGAGGCCAGGGCGCTCATCGGCGAGACCGACGACACCCCGGAGCCCAGCTTCCCGTTCGTACCCCGGATCGCCCGGCTGCCCCGGGAGCACACGGACCGCGAGCGCTCCGGCCGCCACGAGCTGGAGCCCGCCGGACTGTCGCCCGCACCCGGTGACGAGGACGACCAGCCGCTGTCCGGCGCGGAGGACGGCGGCGGTACCCCGGACTCGCTGACCAGCCTGCTGGAGGCGGTGCCCAGCTTCCGGGGCGACCTGGTCGTACCCGAGTCGAAGCCCACCGTGCCCGGCGACGAGGACGGCGAGGTCGCCGCAGCCGAGGCTGCGGAGACCGCCGAGGACGAGCGGGAGCACGAGGAGGAGCAGGAGGCCGTGGAGCCGCCCGCTCCCGCCGCGAGCGCCGGCTCCGCCTACGCGGACGTGCTGATGCCGCGCTCGGTGGGCGCCCACCGGGACCGCCTCAAGGGCAACACCGACCGCCAGGCCGAGGCGGACGGGGTCCGCCCGGGCCGTCGGGCCGCCGTACCCAGCTGGGACGAGATCGTCTTCGGTACCCGCCGCAAGAAGGAGTAGCCGTAAAGGGTGCGCCCCCTCGCACTCCTTCGGCCGACGGTCCGGGGAGCGCAAGGGGGCGCGACGGCCTCAGCCCCGTTCGGGACCGGTGGCCACCGGGCGCCGGCCGTCGGACGTCCACTCGCTCCAGGAGCCCACATAGAGGGCCGCGTCGATACCCGCGAGGTGCAGCGCCAGCACCTCCTGGGCGGCCGAGACGCCGGAGCCGCAGTAGACGCCGACCTCGGTGTCGGGCCCCGCGCCCAGCGCCTCGAACCGCTCCGCGAGGGCCTTCGGGGAGCGGAACGTACCCGCGTCGGTGAGGTTCTCCGTGGTGGGAGCCGAGACGGCACCCGGGATATGGCCGGCGACGGGGTCGATCGGCTCGACCTCGCCGCGGTAGCGCTCCGCGGCGCGCGCGTCCAGCAGCACCCCGCGCCGGGCCAGCGCCGCGGCCTCGTCGGCGTCGAGGGTGGGCATGCCGCCCGGGGCCGGAACGAAGTCGCCGGGTGCCGGGGCCGGGGTCTCGGTGCTGACCGGCAGCGGTCCCCCGCTCTCGGGGGCGCGGTAGCTGCCCCAGGCATCCAGGCCGCCGTCCAGGACCCGCACATCGGGGTGGCCCGCCCAGCGCAGCAGCCACCAGCAGCGGGCCGCCGCCCAGCCGCCGCCGAGGCCACCGGCGTCGTAGACCACCACAGGCCGGTCGGCGGTGACGCCCGCACGGCGCATGGCGGCACCGAACACGTCCAGCGGGGGCAGCGGGTGGCGGCCGCCTCCGGACCCCGGGGGCACCTCCTGGCCCGCGACCGCGGGAGGGGCCGCGAGCTCGCTCTCCAGGTCGATGTAGACGGCGCCGGGCAGGTGCCCCTTCTGGTACTCGGGCAGGCCCGGAGGGTCACCGGGCCGGTAGCGCACGTCGAGCAGCACGGGCGCGGCTGAGGCTGCGAGGTCGCTCGCGAGCTCCGCTACGGAGATGATGGCTGTCATGGCGCCCATCTTCGCGCAGCCTTCCGTCCGCGAAAGCCGGGGTCCGGCGACAGCACACGGATCGGGGATTCTCGCCCGGAAGCGGAAAAAAGCGGCGCGGCCGGGGAGCGCGGCACGACAGGTGGTGACAGCATCTGCACTGGCGAGCAGTCACGGAGCCCCGACAAGGACGCCGGGGCACTTCCACCCGCACGACCGCATCGATGATGGTCAAGGAGCGAAGCAGATGACCGAGGCAGCGACTCGGCTACGGCACACGCCTGGCGCGCCCGCATGGGCGAGCTTGATGGTGCACGGGCTGGATGTCGGCAAGGAGTTCTACCAGGGCCTGTTCGGCTGGGAGTTCCGTGCCGGGCCCCAGCAGCTGGGCCCGTATGTGCGGGCGGTCGCGGGCGGGCACGAGGTCGCGGGGCTGGGGAAGAAGGCGGCCGGCCGACAGCTGCCGATCGCGTGGCTGCCGTATCTGGCGACCGCCGACGCCGACGAGACGGCGTCCGCGGTCCGTTCGTACGGCGGCACGGTCGCGGTGGGTCCGCTGGACGCGGAGTCGGCGGGGCGGATGGCCATCGTCGCCGACCCGCACGGTGCCCCCTTCGGGCTGTGGCAGGACGTGCACCCGTCGGGCCTGGGGACGGCGCCGCGGGGGACGTTGGGGGCGCCGGTCTGGTTCGAGCTGGTCACCCGGGAGACGGGTCCGGTGGTCAAGTTCTATCAGGCCGTGTTCGGTTACGAGGTCGAGAGCATCGAGGCACCCGGGTTCGACTATCTGACGCTGTGCACGGACGGTGCGCCGGTGGCCGGTATCCACGGGGTCGGGGACACCCTGCCGCGCGACAGGGGCCCGCACTGGCGTACGTACTTCGCGGTGGAGGACCCGGACAGGATGGCGCGCCGCGCCGTGGAGCTGGGCGGCCATGTGGTGCGCGGCCCGGACGACTCTCCGTACGGGCGTCTGGCGACGATCGCGGACCTCGAGGGCGCGCACTTCAGTGTGATCCGGCCCGTCGCAGCGGATCGCTGAGTCCGCGTCCCGGCGGCACCTTCGGCGCCGCGGTGGGTTCGTCCACCGGGAGCACGTCGGGTGAGAGCGCTCCCGCGCCCGCCGAGGCCGCCGTGAGCCGGCGGCGGTGGTGGCGCCTGCACAGCACTTCGTAGCCGAACTCGCCGCTGGGTTCGCCCACGTCCCCCACCACCACCTGCGCACCCTCGACCACCATCCGGCCGCCGACGGTCCGCGCGTTGTGGGTGGCGCGCGCCCCGCACCAGCACAGCGCCTCCACCTGAAGGGTCTCCAGCCGGTCGGCCAGCTCCATCAACCGCTGGGAGCCGGGGAAGAGCCGGGTGCGGAAGTCGGTGGCGATGCCGAACGCGTAGACGTCGATGCCCAGGTCGTCGACGACACGGGCGAGCTGCTCCACCTGCTCGGGGGCCAGGAACTGCGCCTCGTCCACGATCACGTAGTCGGTGCGCCCGCCCGCGGTCAGATGGCGGACCAGGTGCTGCTGGAAGTTGAGATCCTCGGCCACCTCGACGGCCTCGGCGACCAGGCCGAGCCGGGAGGAGAGCTTGCCGGTACCCGCGCGGTCGTCCCGGGTGAAGATCATGCCCTGGAGGCCGCGCGCCGAGCGGTTGTGCTCGATCTGGAGCGCCAGCGTGCTCTTTCCGCAGTCCATCGTTCCGGAGAAGAACACCAGCTCTGGCATGGGTGGTTCGGCCTTTCTCGGTGCGGTTCCTCGGGCGGGGGCAGGCGTACGGGCGCGGGAGGGGGCGCACAGGCGCCGGGCGGACCGGTGCGTCAGGTCCGCACCTCCAGCAGCGGGACGAGCTGTTCGGCCGCGGTCGCCGAGCCGTGCATCCCGATCAGCTCGGACTCCTTGGGCTCGCGCCGGGTCGCCACGACGGCGATGTCGTCGCGCATCGCGGCGATCACATCGCCGAGCCTGCCGCGAACCCGCGGCTCGACGCCCGGTCCGAACCAGCCCAGGTCGATGGCCTCTTCGCGGGTGGCCACCCACGCCTGCTCGGCCAGCACCTCGCGCCAGACGGCATGCACATCGCCCGCCGCGCCGGGGACGGCGTAGACATGCCGCATCCGGCCCTCTCCGCCGAGCTGGGCGACGCCCGCGCTCAGCTCCCAGTCCTCGTCGAAGTCGATCCGGGCCTCGGGGGCTTCGGGGATGTCGACCATGCCGTGGTCGGCGGTGATGTAGAGCGCGGAGCGCGGCGGCAGCTGCTCGGCCAGCCGCTGGGCGAGCCGGTCGACGTACATCAGCTGGCCGCGCCAGGCCTCGGAGTCCATGCCGTAGCGGTGGCCGTTGCCGTCCAGTTCCGCGTAGTACGTGTAGACGAGCGCGCGGTCTGAGGCGGCCAGGCGTTCGGCCGCCAGATCCATCCGGTCCTCGGCCGAGAGCCGGCCGAGGAAGGTGCCGCCGGACAGTGCGATCTTGGTGAGCGGAGTGTGCTCGAAGTGCGGTGCCGTCACCTGGCAGGCGGCCACCCCGGCGGCCTCGGCCTGCTGGAAGACGGTGGGGTAGGGCTGCCACACGTGCGGCTCGGTCCACGGCTGCCAGCGGAGCTGGTTCATCAGCCGTCCGGTGGCCGGGTCCAGCGCGGTGTACCCGGGCAGTCCGTGCTCGCCGGGGACGCGACCGGTGCCGACGGAGGCCAGCGAGGTGGCCGTGGTGGAGGGGAAGCCGGAGGTGATCGGTTCGCCCGTGCCCGCGACAGAGCTGGGCAGCAGCGAGGTGAGGAACGGCGCCTCGGCGGGGTGCGCCTTGAGCGCTTCCCAGCCCATGCCGTCCACCAGGAAGACGCAGACCCGGTCGGCGGGCGGGAGCCGAAGCCCAGCCGTCATGCCGGGGACGCCGAGCCCGGCGGCGACGGAGGGCAGCAGATCGGCCAGCGATCCGGAGCCGTAGCGCGGAACGGGTGCGGTGCCAGGGTCGAGCGGGGCGTCCGGCGGGACGCCGCCGTGCGGTGCCGGACGGGCCGTCGCCGCCGCCATGGGGGCGGTCGACGCTGTCCTGAGCGGTTGCTGGATGTTCTCAGAGGTCACTGCGGGGGTCCGACCCGGGTGGCGCCGGCGGTGGCCTCGGACAGGGCCTGGGCGAATGCCAGGGTCTGACGGACGGTGTCCGGGCCGTCGCCCGCCTCGCTGACCCGCAGCGAGAGGTCGTCGGCGGTGGCCGAGCCGGTGTAGCCGTGGTCGGCCTCGCAGTTGGGGTCGCCGCAGGTGGCGGGCTCCATGTCGAGACGGGAGACGGCGCCCCAGCCGATGGTGAGGACGACCTCGCGGGGCAGGGTGCCCGGGGTGTAGGACTCGGGGTTGGCCACCACCCGGGAGAGCACGACGGAGGAGATCCGCTCCAGCTTCACGGACTCGGTGGAGGTGGTGGCGTAAGGGGAGGGCGAGGTGCCGTCCGCCGCTTGCTCATCGGTGTGGCTGACGAGGAAGCGGGTGCGGGTGAGTACAAGGACCGTGACGTGGCGACGGACCTCGTTGGAGTCGAATGTCGTCTCCTGATGCACGAGGTACGAGGCCACTGGCTCCCCACCCACCGCTGCCTCGACAGCCTCGGCTACGAGGGCCGGGTAGTAGCCGCTGCGCTCGATCGCCTCACGCAGCCCCTGCGTCGTCGTACCGGTCTTCGCCATAACTGCCATCCTAAGGGCCTTAGGGCGACGCAGCCCCGGCCCGCTCCCCCCTGTACGTCCGCTGTCGCACGCTCAGTAGGCCGGGAGCCTGCGGGCTCCCAGGTCGGGGCGGTTCCCGGGGTCGGCGACGCGGACGGCGGCGCCCAACACGGTCACGCCCCGGGGGGCCACCACGACCGGATCGAGCTCCACGGCGACCACCTGCGGATGATCGTCCATCAGCAGCGAGACCCGCAGCAGCACCTCCTCCAGCGTAGCGGTGTCCGAGGGCTCGGCCCCCCGCCAGCCGAACAGCAGCGGTGCCGAGCGGATGGCGCGGACCAGCCCTGCGGCCTCCTTGTCGGTGACGGGCACCAGCCGGTGTGCCGTATCCCCCAGCAGCTCGGAGGGCGGGCCCGCCAGACCGAAGGAGAGGACGGCGCCGATGGCCGGATCGAGCGTGCCCCGGATGACGGTGCCCACACCGCGCGGCGCCATCGCCTGCACGACCGGGCGCAGCTCCTCGGGCGCGCCGAGCGCTGCGGTCAGCTCCCCGTAGGCACGGCGCAGCCCCGCCTCGCCCGCGATGTCCAGCCGCACCCCGCCCAGGTCCGCGCGGTGCCGCAGATGGGGGGCCGTGGTCTTGAGCGCGACGGGGAAGCCCAGGGTGCGGGCCGCCGCGACAGCGGCGTCGGCGTCCGGCGCGGGGAGCACGGGCTGGACGGCGATGCCGTAGCTGTGCAGCAGGCCGGCGGCCTCCCCGTCGCTGAGGGCCCGGCCGCGCCCGGGCGCGGCCGGGGTCACATCGGCCAGCAGCCGGGCGGCGGCGGGCTCGTCGACGTCGAGGTCGGGCACCTTGCCCGGCTCGCCGGCCTCCGCCCGCCACCGGGAGTAGCGCACGGCCTCGGCGAGGGCGCGGGAAGCGCGCTCGGGCGTCGGGTAGGAGGGCAGGCCCCGCCTGGCCAGCGCCTTTTGCAGCCCCTCCATCGCCAGGTGGACGACCGCCACCGGTTTGCGCCGGGCGCCCTCGGTGGCGGCGACGTCCTCGACGGCTTCCCGCAGGGCGTCGGCGAGCGCTTCGATGTGGTGGTCGGGCGGACTCCCCGGACCGGCCGCACCGGCGCGGTCCGCGGACTCGGTGGGGACGGTGCCGCCCGAGGGCTCGGTGGGGACGGTGGGGATGACCGTGACCAGCACGGCGTCGGTGGCCGCGTCATCGAGCGCCGCACGCAGTGCCCGGCCGAAGTCGCCGGGCTGCGCCGAGCTGGGCAGCGCCACGACGGGGCGGGGGCGCAGCCCGTCGGTGAGGCAGGCGTCATAGGTCAGCAGGCTCATCGCGTCGGTGTTGCCGAGGATGCCGACATGCGGACCTGCCGGTGGCGGTTGCTCGGCGAGGAGCACCCCGGTGTCCAGCAGTTCGGTGAAGGTGTCGACCATCAGGACGCCCGCCTGGCGCAACAGCGCGTAGACGGTGGCGTCCGGGGTGCGGGCTGCCGGGGCGGCGTGGCCCGGTGGGGGTGCGCTGCCGCGCTGCCTGGCCCCCTTGACGACGACGACCGGCTTGCGGGCCGCGGTACGCCGGGCGAGCCGGGTGAACTTGCGCGGGTTGCCGATGGACTCCAGGTACATCAGTACGACATCGGTGGCCGTGTCCTCGTCCCAGTGCTGGAGGAGGTCGTTGCCGGAGACATCGGCGCGGTTGCCCGCCGAGACGAAGGAGGAGGGGCCGACGCCGCGCCGGTCGAGCCCGTCGAGCAGCGCGATGCCGATGGCGCCGGACTGGGTGAAGACGCCGATCCTGCCGCGCGCGGGCATCCGCAGCGAGGGAGTCGCGTTCAGTCGTACGTCCTCGCCCGTGTTGATCAGACCGAGGGCTCCGGGGCCGATCAGCCGCATGCCGTAGGAGCGGGCGAGCCGGACCAGCTCGCGCTGCTCGCCCCGGCCGACCCCCTCGGAGAGGACGACCAGCCCCTGCACGGCCGCCTCGCCGCAGTCGCCGACGACGGTACGCAGTTGGTCGGCGGGGACGGCGAGGACGGCCAGGTCGACGTGCTCGGGAATCTCCCGCACCGAGCGGTGGCCGGGCACTCCGGCCAGGGTCGGGGAGGCCGCCGGGTCCAGCGCCGCGTTGACGGCGTGCAGCCGCCCGGCGAAGCCGCCGGTGCGCAGGCTGCCCAGCACGGCGCGGCCCGTGCCGCCGGGTGTGCGGCTGACGCCGACGACGGCGACGGAGCCGGGAGCCAGCAGGCGGGCGACGGAGCGGGCCTCGGCGCGCTGCTCGCGGGCCCGCATGACGGCCAGGGAGCGTTCGGTGGGTTCCAGGTCGAGGGTGAGGTGGACCGAGCCGTCCTCGAAGCTGCGCTTCTGGGAGTATCCGGCATCCGTGAACACCTTGATCATCTTGGTGTTGGCCGGCAGCACCTCGGCGGCGAAGCGCCGGATGCCGCGCTCCCTTGCCACGGCACCGATGTGTTCGAGGAGCGCGGAGGCCACTCCCCTGCCCTGCTGGTCGTCACGGACCAGGAAGGCGACCTCGGCCTCGTCGGCGGGCGCGCCGGCGGGGCGGCCGAGGTGGTCGATGCGGTCGTAGCGGACGGTCGCGATGAACTCTCCGCCGATGGTCGCCGCGAGACCGACCCGGTCGACGTAGTCATGGTGGGTGAAGCGGCGCACGTCGCGGTCGGACAGCCGGGGGTAGGGCGCGAAGAAGCGGTAGTACTTCGACTCGTCGGACACCTGCTCGTAGAAGCTGACCAGCCGCTCGGCGTCCTCGGGAGTGATCGGCCTGACCCGGGCCGTACCTCCGTCGCGCAGCACGATGTCGGCTTCCCAGTGGGCCGGATAGGCGCGCTCCTCGGGGCTCGGCATGGGGCCAGCGTACGGCGGAGGCAGGGCGCGTGCTGCCGGGTCCGGGATGCGTCGTATCGTCGCTGGCATGAGCGCCGCCGCTTCCTGGCCAGCACCCGCCGGCTCGTGGGGCACCTCGGCAATCGTGCAAAACTGGTCTAGACAAGCTTAGCGATCGAAGGGCAACACCATGGTTGAGCGCCGCGTCACCGTCGGCTGGGCCGAGGGGCTGCACGCCCGCCCCGCCTCCATCTTCGTCCGTGCCGCCTCGGCTGCCGGGGTCCCGGTCACCGTCCGCAAGGGTGAGGGCAACGCCGTCAACGCGGCTTCCATGCTCGGCGTGCTCGGCCTGGGTGCGGAGGGCGGCGAGGAGATCGTCCTCGCCTCCGAGGCGGACGGCGCCGAGGAGGCCCTCGACCGGCTGGCGAAGCTGGTCTCGGAAGGGCTGGAGGAGCTCCCGGAGACCGTCTGACGAACGCTGCGGCTTCGGCCTTCGCCTTGGCGGCCTCCGCCTTGGCGTCGGCCTCGGCCTTGGCCTGCTCGGCCCGCAGCGCCTGCGTGTAGGCCTGCT